>NZ_JBXEJO010000011.1:0-138836 GCF_056837965.1 Bradyrhizobium ferriligni | reverse complement strand
GGGACGATCACGGGAGGGCAAGGCGGGACCGGAGGCGGCGGGACCGGACTCGGCGGCGGCGGAGGGGGCGGCGGCGATGGCTTGCTGGTGCTCGGCGATGGAACGTCGATCAGCAACGCCGGCAGCATTACCGGAGGCGGCGGCGGCAGCGGCGGGATCGGCTCCCTTGGCGGAGCCAGCACCGGCGGCAGCGGCGCCGGCGTCAATCTGGTCAGCAGCAATAATACACTGGGCAACACCGGCACCGTCACGGGCGGTGCCGCGACCGGCGGAGGTACGGCCGGCGTCGGTGTCATGACCAATGGAAGCAGCACCATCAACAATGCCGGCACGATCAGTGGCGGGCTCAACGCCGACGGCGTGACCCATGCGGCCGCAATTCGTTTCGGTGGAACCGGCAACGTCCTGAATTTGCTGACCGGCTCGACGCTTGTCGGCGATATTCAATTGATTACGGGTGCCGCTGCAACGATTGCAGCACAAAACAACGGGTTCGCGCTCGGCAACAACATCGTGCTCGGCTCCGGCTCCCTCGTCGCCTTCAACACCACGCCGGCCAATCTTTCAGTCACCGGTGTGGTATCCGGCGCCGGCAGCGTGGCCGTGACCGGAATAGGCACGCTCACTCTCTCCGGGACCAACACCTACACCGGAGGAACGACGCTGGCGGGCGGAACGCTGTCGGTGTCGTCAGAGGCCAACCTCGGCGCGGCTTCGGGCTCCCTGACCTTCAACGGCGGCACGCTCCAGGTGACCGGCACGAGCTTCACCGGTACGTCACGCACCATCAATTGGGGCGGCGGCGGCTTCGAGATCGTCGATGGCACCAACAATTTCGTCGTCAGCAACTCGTTCACGGGCAACGGCGGGCTGACCAAGTCCGGCGCCGGAACGCTGACCTTCACCGGCAGCAACAACTACTCCGGCGGCACCACCATCTCCGCCGGCACGCTGCAACTCGGCAACGGCGTCAGCTTCGGATCCATCACCGGCAACGTGGTGAACAACGGCATTTTCGCCGTCAACCGATCGGACATCTATACGTTCGGCGGGACGATCTCCGGCAGCGGTGCGTTCGCGCAGATCGGCATCGGCACCACCATCCTGACCGGCACCAACAGCTATGGCGGCGGCACGACTATGTCGCGTGGCACAGTGCAGGTGTCATCGGACAGCAATCTCGGCGCCGCGTTGGGTGGCCTGAATTTCGACGGCGGCGGCCTGCTGCGGGTCACCGGCACAAGCTTCACCGGCACCACGCGCGCGATCAATCTGGGCACCGGCGGCGGTGGTTTCGATATCGCTGACGCCGCCAACAATTTCACCCTGGGCCAGTCGATCAACGGAAACGGCACCCTGTTCAAGCTCGGCGCCGGAACGCTGACCCTGACCGGCAACAGCAGCCTGACAGGAGGCATCGCAATCAGAGCGGGCACGCTGCAACTCGGCAACGGCGGCACCTCCGGCTCCATCCTGGGCCAGGTGGTGAACAATGGCACCTTCGCCATCAACCGCTCCGACACCTATACTTTCGGCGGCACCATCTCGGGCAACGGTGCGTTCGTGCAGAAGGGCAGCGGCACCACCATCCTGACCGGCAACAGCAGCTACGGCGGCGGCACGACGATCGCGAACGGCACGCTGCAGATCGGCAATGGCGGCACGTCGGGCGCGATCACCGGCAACGTCTTCAACGACGGACGGCTGATCTTCAACCGCGCCGACAACAGCACCTTCGCCGGCTCGATCAGCGGCGGCGGCCTCTTCACCAAGAGCGGGACCGGCACGCTGACGCTCTCCGGCAACAACACGTATACGGGCGGCACGCAGCTGCTCAGCGGCACCCTCGTGGTCCAGGGTGGCAATGCCATTGGCGACAATTCCAGCGTCATCGTGCTCGGGGGCAGCACGCTGCGCCTGCTGAACAACGAGAAAGTCGCAACCCTGTCGTCCGGCGCCGCCGATTTCGGCACCGTCGATCTGGCCGCCGGCAATCTCACCACCAGCCTGAATTCGACCATCACCACCGCACTCTATTACGGCGCCATCACCGGCGCGGGCGGGCTGGTCAAGGACGGCACCTACAAGCAGGTGCTGGCCGGCAACGGCAGCTATACCGGCGGCACCACGATCAACGCCGGCACGCTGCAGCTCGGCGATACGACGCATCAAGGCAAGATCGTCGGCAGCGCGCTCAACAACGCCACGTTCGAGATCGTCAACGCGGACACCTCGGGCCTGACCGCGATCACCAACAACGGCAAGCTGAATTTCCGCAACGCGACCTCGGCCGGCGCCGTCACGCTCACCACTACAGCGAGCGGCCAGACCGCGTTTGCCGGCAACAGCACGGCCGGCAATGCCCGTCTCGTCACCGACAGCGGCGGCGTCGTGGACTTCTCCGCAAGCACGGGCCCCGCCGGCGACCGCCGTCTCGCGGCCGGGTCGGTCGAAGGCGCCGGCCGCTATAATCTCGGCGCGAACGCCCTGACCGTCGGCGGCAACGACCTGTCGACTATCGTCAGCGGCGTCATCGCCGACGGCGGCGCAAGCGCGGGCAGCGGCGCTTCGCTCACCAAGACCGGTGCCGGCACGCTGACCCTGAACGGCCAAAACACCTACACCGGCGCGACCAATGTCAACGCCGGCAAGCTCGTGGTCGGCGACGACAGCCACGGCAGCGCAAGCCTCGCCAGCGCCGTCACGGTGAACAATGGCGGCACGCTCGGCGGCATCGGCACCGTCGGCGGCATCACGGCCAATGCCGGCGGCATCGTCGCGCCCGGCAATTCGATCGGCACGTTGAACGTCGCCGGCAACGTTTCCTTCGCGGCCGGCTCGATCTACCAGGTCGAGGCCAACGCGGCCGGCCAGTCCGACAAGATTGTCGCCACCGGCACCGCGACGCTCGCCGGCGGCAATGTGCTGGCGCTGGCGCAGACCGGCACCTATGCGCCGCAGACCGTCTACACCATCCTCACGGCGAATGGCGGCGTCAACGGCACGTTCAGCGACGTCACGAGCAGCCTGACGTTCCTCACGCCGACGCTGAGCTACGACGCTAACGACGTCTTCCTGACGCTCGCCCGCAACACCACCTCGCTCACGAGCGTCGCAACGACACCGAACCAGATCGCCGTGGCCGACGCGCTGGATGCAAGCGGGCAGCAGCGCAATCCGCTGATGATCGCCGTGCTGAACCAGAACGCCGCCGGTGCGCGGCAGGCATTCGATGCGCTGTCCGGCGAAGTGCATGCCAGCGCGCAGACCGCGATGCTCGACGACTCGCGCTATCTGCGCGAAGCCGTGCTCGGCCGTCTGCGGCAGGCTTCGTTCGCCGGCAGCAGCGGGCCGATGGCGGCGCTCGGTTCGGGTGGCCCGCAGACCGCCGCGATGGAACAGCTGTCGGTGAGCACCGCGCTCGCCTATGCCGGCACCGAGCGGTCCGCGCTTCCCGTCAAGGCGCCGCCGCTCGCACGTCCTGCGCAGATTCCGGACACCACGTTCTGGGCACAGGGGGTCGGCGCCTGGGGCCGGTTGAACGGCGACGGCAATGCCGCAGGAATGACGCGCGACCTCGCCGGCTTCTTCAGCGGCGTCGATCACAGATTCGCGCCGAACTGGATCGCCGGCATCGCCGGCGGCTACACCAGTTCGTCGGTTCATGTCGGCGATCGCGCGAGCTCGGCCGATATCGAGACCGCACATCTCGCTGGCTATGTCGGCGCGAGCTACGGCGCGGTCAATCTGCGCGGCGGCGCCTCGGCAAGCTTCAGCACGCTCGACACCAGCCGTTCGATCGTGTTCCCGGGCTTCTTCGACACGGCGCGCGCCCGCTATGACGCGACCACGGCGCAGGTGTTCGGCGAGATCGGCTATGGGCTATCGCTCGGCCGCACTGCGCTCGAGCCGTTCGCAGGCCTCGCCTGGGCCCACCTCAACACCGACAGTTTCGCCGAGACCGGCGGCAGCGGCGCCGCCGCGCTGCTCGGCGCCGGCAGCAACCAGGATGTCGGCTACTCCTCGCTCGGCGCCCGCATCGCCACCAGCTTCGCCCTCACCAACGGCATGCAGCTGACGCCGCGCGCCTCGGTGGCCTGGCAGTACGCCTTCGGCGACGTGACCCCGACGGCGGCGCTCGCGTTCCAGAGCCTGGGAACCGGATTCACCGTGTCCGGCGTCCCGCTGGCGCGGAACGCGGCGCTGGTCGAAGGCGGGCTCGACCTGCGGGTCACGCCGCAGGCCAGCATCGGCATCGCCTATGTCGGCCAGCTCGCCGACCGGGTCCAGGATCACTCGGTAAAGGCCAGTTTTAGCTGGAAATTCTGACCCGGCGGCGCCGCCGGGCTGCTCCCCTTCCACGCCAATCCGGGATGCCGATCAGCCGATTTTGCTGCATTGCACAGTCGTGAATGCTGCTATGCAAACAAGCCCGTTGTATCTGGCATCTGGTATACATAGTTTGGCTGCAGATGATGAGCCGGCCCATTGCTGGCCTCCAATGAAAGGGGACACCAATGTCCAAGACCACTGCACTGACGCTCGCGCCCTCCTCCACCCTGTTCGGCCGCCTGCTGGCCTCGATCGACCGCCTGCTGATGAAGAGCGCGGAGATCTCGAATCGCAACGGCGACCTGCCGCGCTTCGGCCTCTAAGCCAAGGGATTTCCGGCGCTCTGCGCCGGACGCAGCTTCGGTCGCGAGATGCGACCTGACATTGAACCTTCGACCAATGGCCCCGATTTTCGGGGCCATTTCCTTGCGTGCTGAACTAGTCTCCCGGGGTGCCCGGGCTGAGTCCTGTGCGGCATAAGCGCGCGCTGCCCCTGCGACAGCTTGAACCTTGGCATATCGGATACCAAGATGGCCGTCGCGCGCTCATAAGCAACGACAAGGGGCGCACTGGGAGGATCTATGTCGGACATGGTTCAGGCAACTGCGGCCCCTGCGGCCGCGCGTGTCAGCGACACCTATCGCTGGACGCAACTCGCGATCGGCGTCGCCGCGATGGTGATGATCGCAAATTATCAATACGGGTGGACGTTCTTCGTCCCCGACATCCAGAAGAAATTCGGATGGGATCGCGCATCGATCCAATGGGCCTTCACGCTGTTCGTGCTGTTCGAGACCTGGCTGGTGCCGGTCGAAGGCTGGTTCGTCGACAAATACGGTCCGCGCATCGTCGTTCTGGTCGGCGGCATCCTCTGCGCGCTCGGCTGGGCGATCAACGCGCAGGCGACGACACTGAACGGCTACTATCTCGGCATGATCATCGCCGGCATCGGCGCCGGCGGCGTCTACGGCACCTGCGTCGGCAATGCGCTGAAATGGTTTCCGGACAAGCGCGGACTTGCCGCGGGCATCACCGCTGCCGGCTTCGGCGCAGGCTCGGCGCTCACGGTCGCGCCGATCCAGGCGATGATCAAGGACTCCGGCTTCCAGACCACCTTCCTGTATTTCGGTCTCGGCCAGGGCATCATCATCGTGCTGCTCTCCTTCTTCCTGCTGGCGCCGAAGGCCGGACAGGTGCCGGCCGTCGTGGCGAATGCCAATATCATCCAGACCCGGCGCAACTATCAGCCGACCGAAGTGCTGCGGCAGCCGATTTTCTGGCTGATGTACTTCATGTTCGTGATCGTCGGCGCGGGCGGCCTGATGGTGACGGCGAACCTGAAGCCGATCGCGGTCGACTGGAAGGTCGACAGCGTGCCGGTCACGCTGATGGCGGTGACGATGACGGCCGTGACCTTCGCGGCGACCATCGACCGCGTCCTCAACGGTCTGACGCGTCCGTTCTTCGGCTGGATCTCCGACATGATCGGCCGCGAGAACACGATGTTCATCGCCTTCGGCATGGAAGGCATCGGCATCTGGATGCTCTACCTCTGGGGACACGACCCGGTTTGGTTCGTGCTGCTCTCGGGTTTCGTGTTCTTTGCGTGGGGCGAGATCTACTCGCTGTTCCCCTCGACCTGCACCGATACGTTCGGCGCCAAGTTCGCAACTACGAATGCGGGCCTGCTCTACACCGCGAAGGGCACCGCGGCGCTGCTGGTGCCGATCGCCAACTACATGCAGCAATCGTCGGGCAACTGGGACAAGGTGTTCATCATCGCGGCAGGCGCCAACATCCTCGCCTCGCTGCTCGCGATCGCCCTGCTCAAGCCCTGGCGAAAAATCGTGGTCGCGAAGTCCTCGGCTACGGCTTAAGCAACCGCCTCCACCATCGCTTGCGAAGCGCCCGGTCAAAAGCCGGGCGCTTTTCGTTTTGCCGTTAGGAAGAGGCCATCCGGAGCGGCGCGTCGGAGGGCAGATTTGCTGCGTTGCAGCAGAATGAAGGGCTTGCTTTCTGGAATATAGTATACCAACTTCCGCCGAGCGCTTGCGACGATACGCCACAATAATTGCGACACTCGGTCACAAGACCAGCGCGCTCGGGAGGACTTGATGGTTTCCAGCAATACTGCCGTCACACAAGCTCAACCTTCGTCCAGCGGCTTCCGCTGGCTGCAGCTCGTCATGGGCATCGTCTGCATGGCGATGATCGCGAACCTGCAATACGGCTGGACGCTGTTCGTCGATCCGATCGACGGCGCGCACCACTGGGGCCGCGCGGCGATCCAGTTCGCCTTCACGATCTTCGTGGTGACGGAGACCTGGCTGGTGCCGGTCGAGGCGTGGTTCGTCGACAAATACGGCCCGCGGCTCGTCATCATGTTCGGCGGCATCATGATCGCGCTCGCCTGGGTGTTGAACTCCTATGCCGACTCGCTCGCTTTGCTTTACACCGCTGCGGTGTTCGGCGGCATCGGCGCCGGCGCGGTGTACGGCACCTGCGTCGGCAACGCGCTGAAGTGGTTTCCCGATCGCCGCGGCCTCGCCGCCGGCGCAACCGCGGCCGGCTTCGGCGCCGGCGCCGCGCTCACCGTGGTGCCGATTGCAAAGATGATCGCCGCGAGCGGCTATCAGACTGCGTTCTTCGATTTCGGCATCGGACAGGGATTGATCGTCTTCCTGCTCGCCTTCTTCATCCAGCCGCCCGCGGTCTCGATCCCGCCGAAGAAGAAGCAGCTCAATCTGCCGCAGACCAAGGTCGACTTCACGCCGCCGCAGGTGCTGCGCAGCCCGATCTTCTGGGTGATGTATCTGGTGTTCGTGATGGTCGCCGCCGGCGGCCTGATGGCGGCGGCGCAGATCGCGCCGATCGCGCACGACTACAAGATCGCGAACACGCCGGTCACGCTCGCCGGCTTCCAGATGGCCGCGCTGACATTTGCGATCTCGCTCGACCGCATCTTCGACGGTTTCGGACGGCCGTTCTTCGGCTGGGTCTCCGACAATATCGGCCGCGAGCACACCATGTTCATCGCGTTCGGCACCGGCGCGCTGATGCTGCTCACGCTGTCCACCTGGGGTCACAACCCGGTGGTGTTCGTGCTGGCGACCGCGGTCTATTTCGGCGTGTTCGGCGAGATCTACTCGCTGTTTCCGGCGACCTGCGGCGACACCTTCGGCTCGAAGTTCGCGACCACCAACAACGGCATGCTCTACACCGCGAAGGGCACCGCAGCGCTCCTGGTGCCTGCCGCCAGCATCGTTGCCGCCAGCTATGGCTGGCAGGCGGTGTTCGTGATCGCGGTCGCCCTCAACGCCACCGCGGCGCTGATGGCGCTGTTCGTGATCAAGCCGATGCGCCGCGCCTTCATCAACGGTAACGAGCCTGCCGCCGCGGAAGAGACCGCGACGAGCGCCAAAACGGCTTAACAAGACGGCTTAACAGGACGGCTTGGCCAGAGACACCCGATCAGGACCGCTTGGTCGCGACATTTCCCCGGAGACTGATGGAGGCGCATTTCGGTGCGCCTCTTTTCTTTTGCCAAGGTCTTTTTGCCAAAGACAGGGATGCCAGATACCAGAACGCTTAGTGCAGTAGATCGCCCTCGCCGCTCACAATCGTCGGAAACGTCAGCAAACCTGCCTATTTAAGCCGTTTCCTGATGGTAGATTCCTGTGACAGCCACGTTGACAATTGGCATTTTGTATACCAGACTCCAGTCAACGATAACCAAGGAGGTTGCCATGCAAGTCGGAGATATCCTGCGCAAGAAGACCCCCCGCGTCGCCACGGTGCGCATGAACGAGACCGTCGCGATTGCCGCGCAACTGATGCGCGCCAGCAATATCAGCGCGCTCGTGGTCAAGGATGTCGTTCGTACCGAGGGCAACACCGCCGTCGGCATGTTCACCGAGCGCGACGTGGTGCGCGCGATCGCCGAGCACGGTGCGGCCGGCGCGAGCATGAAGGTGTCGCAATTCGTCTCGGTGCAGCAGCTCGTCTCCTGCACATCGAGCGACACGCTCGAGCACATCCGTCATCTCATGACCAAGCACCACATTCGTCACGTGCCGGTCATCGACAATTACAGCCTGATCGGCGTCGTCAGCATGCGCGACATCGCCGCCGCGTTCGACGAGGAGACCGCCGCGTCGAAGAAAGACGCCGTGCCGGCGTAACAAGCGCCTGCTGTGCCTTGCTCTCAACCAGGCGCTGCGTGTTCGATCACGAGCGCCTGAACAGATGACGAAAGATTTCCGTCCCGCCCTCGCCTGACCGCCGCGGCCTGTCATTTCCGCATGGGCGCGCCGCAGGTCGCCGGTAGACAATTGCCGGACAGGACTGCATCCTTCCCTCGACATCCCATAACAACACCGTGCGCCGCCGTCCGCGTCACGGAAAATTCCGATGGAAACGAGGGCAGAATGATCAAGACACGTTTCACCGAGATGTTCGGCGTCGACCACCCGATCGTGCAGGGCGGCATGCAATGGGTCGGGCGCGCCGAATTGGTTGCGGCCGTCGCCAATGCCGGCGCACTCGGCATGATCACCGCGCTGACGCAGCCGACGCCGGACGATCTGCGCAAGGAAATCGCGCGCTGCCGCGAGCTGACCGACAAGCCGTTCGGTGTCAACCTGACCATTCTGCCCGCGATCAAGCCGCCGCCCTACGCCGAATACCGCCAAGCCATCATCGAGAGCGGCATCAAGATCGTCGAGACCGCCGGCAACAAGCCGCAGGAACATGTCGACGAGTTCAAGAAGCACGGCGTCAAGGTGCTGCACAAATGCACCAGCGTGCGCCATGCGCTGTCCGCCGAGCGGATGGGCGCCGACGCGATCTCGATCGACGGCTTTGAATGCGCCGGCCATCCCGGCGAGGACGACACCCCCGGCCTGATCCTGATCCCCGCCGCCGCCGACAAGGTGAAGATCCCGATGATCGCCTCGGGCGGCTTCGGCGATGCGCGCGGCCTCGTCGCTGCGCTCGCGCTCGGCGCCGAAGGCATCAACATGGGCACGCGCTTCATGTGCACCAGGGAGAGCCCGATCCACCAGCTCGTGAAGGAACGCATCGTCGCCAATGACGAGCGCGAGACCGAGCTGATCTTCCGCACCATGCGCAACACCTCGCGCGTCGCCAAGAACGCGATCTCGACCAAGGTCGTGCAGATGGAGAAGGAAGGCGCCAAGTTCGAGGACGTGCGCGAGCTGGTCGCCGGCGCCCGCGGCAAGATGGTCTACGCATCAGGCGATGCCGACGAGGGCATCTGGTCGGCCGGCCAGGTGCAGGGCCTGATCCACGACATTCCGTCCTGCGCCGAGCTGGTGTCGCGCATCGTCCACGAAGCGGAAGCGATCATCCGCGAGCGGCTGGAAGCCATGATGTCCGGCGCCAAGCGCCAGGCCGCGGAATAGGCCGGAGCGGAGCACGCGTGTTATCCGTCACCCTGAGGAGCGCGAAGCGCGTCTCGAAGGGTCGACGGCCACCAGCCGGGCCGTCCATCCTTCGAGGGCCGCTGAAGAGCGGCCACCTCAGGATGACGGAATTCAAGTCATCTCGCGTTAGACTCAAACGAACGGAATTCAAGTCATCTCGCGTTAGACTCAAACGAGAAGAAGCCCATGAAAGCCTATGTCTACGGCCCTAACGGCCCTGAAATCGCCGACGTTGCCAAGCCCGTGCCGAAGGGCACCCAGGTGCTGGTCAAGGTCCATGCCTGCGGGCTGAACCGGGCCGATCTCGGCATGACCAAGGGCCATGTCCACGGCGCGGCCGGCGGTGTCGGCACCGTGCTCGGCATGGAATGGGCCGGCGAGGTCGCCGAGCTCGGCCCCGATGCCAAAGGCGTCAAGGTCGGCGACAAGATCATGGGCTCCGGCGGCGCGGCATTCGCCGAATACACGCTGGCCGATCACGGCCGGCTGTTCCACGCGCCCTCGAACATGAATTTCGACGAGGCCGCAACCCTGCCCGTCGCGCTCGCCACCATGCACAACGCCGTCGTCACCAATGGCGCGCTGCAGCCCGGCCAGACGGTGCTGATCCAGGGCGCGAGCTCCGGCGTCGGGCTGATGGCGATGCAGATCGCCAAGCTGAAGGGCGCCAGGCTCGTGGTGGGCTCATCGACCGACGCGATGCGCCGCGGCCGGCTGAATGAGTTCGGCGCCGATCTCGCGGTGGATTCGAAGGATTCCGGCTGGGTCGATCAGGTGCTGCAGGCGACATCAGGCGAAGGCGTCGACCTGATCGTCGACCAGGTTTCCGGACCGGTCGCGAACCAGAACCTCAAGGCGACCAAGGTCAAGGGCCGCATCGTCAATGTCGGCCGGCTCGGCGGCACCCACGGCGACTTCAACTTCGACCTGCATGCGGCGCGCCGCATCCAGTATATCGGCGTCACCTTCCGCACCCGCTCGATCGAGGAAATCCGCGCGATCTTCGACGAGGTGCGCAAGGACATCTGGCCCGCGGTCGAGGCACGCAAGCTGCAGCTGCCGATCGACCAGGTCTACAAATTCGCCGACATCGGCAAGGCGTTCGAGCACATGGAAGCCAACAAGCATCTCGGCAAGATCGTGGTGACGCTGTAGCAGCAGCGTCCGGCGATTGTCATCGTCATTGCGAGCGAAGGGCGGATCAGCGAAGCGCAATCCGCCATCATTCGCCGGATGCAACGGCCGATGATGCCGGAGCCTGTCATCGGACCGCGCTTCGCGCGGACCCGGTGGACTGATCCGCGCCTGCTACGTGCCACGCCCAGGCTCTTTCGCGTGCGGTGTTCAGCCGACCGGTCCGGGAATCCAATAGTCCCCCGCGAGCGGGCTGACCTTGACGCCACCAATGACTCCGAGCTCCAGGCTTGGATCGAAGTAGCGCATCGTCCGCTCATTGAGGTCGATGATGCGGCCAGGCCGTAGCGGCCCCACGTCATTTATCTTCACGATGACCTTCTTGCCGACAGCCTCGACGAGGGCATATTTCGGCCTCGCGCCAAATTGGACCCCACCAAACTTCCGACGCAAGCTCGTCTTGATGGCAGCCGCCCAGACCGAGTGATCATAGCGCTCGCCGGAAGCTGTGCTCGGACCGCCCTCCTCCTTGCCGGGCTTGAACGGATTGTACATGGATGCCGCGCCAACGATTGCATCCCCACACGCGGCATTGACGACGGCGCTTGAATGAACCGCAGCGATTTCACTTCGAGCAGCGGTGCCAGAAAAGGCGAGCGCAACCAGGGCGCCGCAAATCGCGGCGCTCGAGCCGAACAGCATCATAACTCCTTGATTGATTTTCTTCGATCTTCCGGTTCCCGATGCCGCAAAACATGGTCAAGCGAACGCGGAGGCGCTAATGCGTGCCAATTCTTTGCGGATTCGTGCCAATTCCGGCGACGGAACCGTTGTGAGAACCGAGGCGGTCCTCACACAGCGTTTTCAGTTTCTCGCCCGACTAAGACAGAGAATGCGTCAGCAAAATGACTGAATGGAGCTGTCTTCGACAGCGCATGACCAGCATATCGGCGTCACCTTCCGCACCCGCTCGATCAAGCAGATCCGCGCGATCTTCGGCAAGGTGCGCATAGCGAAGCGGCGCGAGGCAAGTGCCCCGCGCCGCTTGACCGTATGATTATCGTATGACTATCGCGACGATCCCCCTCGCCCTGTCGTGGCGGATTGAGCCGTCGCGTTCGGCGTCACGATATTGAACCAGAAGTCGAACGTGTCGAGATACGACACGAGATCGCGCAGCTTGGTCTGGTCTCCGCTGACCTTCACCGCGCCGGACGAGACGGCATCATCGAACCTGGTCTGCTGCAGGATGATGCTGTTCAGCGTATCGCGCGACAACGCGACCGTCGCATCGGCATTGTTGGACTTCATGTTCGCCGTGTGGTTCAGCACTCCGTTCTTCAATTCGACGAAGTAATTGCCGTCCTTGCCGAACTCGAAGTTGAGCTTCGCATGCGCGTTGCCGGCCTTCTCCGCGTTGAGGCGAACTCCGAGATAGTCGAAGAACAAATCCGCCGACATCGCGCGCACCGTATCGGGGCTCGCGGTGTTTGGCGTCGGCAGCTTGGCGACACCGTTGCGCAGTTCCTGGGCGCCGGTCAGGTAGAAGTTGCGCCACGGTCCGGACTCGGCCTGATAGCCGAGTTGCTCGAGCGCGTCAGCTTCGAGATTCTTGGCGGCCTGATTGTCGGGATCGGCGAACACGACGTGGTGGACGGCTTGCGCCACCCAGCGATATTCACCCTTGTCGTAGGAAGCCTTGGCCTTCCTGAGAACCTCGTCGCTGCCGCCCATGAACTCGACGTACTTCTTGCTCGCCTCGACCGGCGGCAGTTCGTGCAGGGTGGCCGGGTTGCCGTCGAACCAGCCAAGATAAAGAACATAGGTGGCGGCGACATCATGGTAGACCGAGCCGTAGTAACCGCGGTTTGCCCAGACATTGGCGAGGCTGTCAGGCATTTTGAATCCGTCGGCGATCTCGCGCATCGTCATGCCGTGGTTGACCATGCGCAAGGTCTGGTCGTTGATGAAGCGGTAAAGGTCGCGCTGGCTCTCCAGAAGTGAAACCACCTTGTCATTGCCCCATGTCGGCCAGTGATGCTGCGCAAACACCACATCGACCTTGTCGCCCCACATCACCAGAGCCTGGTTGAGGTACTTCGACCAGGGCAGCGGCTCGCGAATTTTGGCGCCGCGAAGCGAATATGTATTGTGCAGCGTGTGAGTCGCGTCCTCGGCGGATTCCATCGCCTTCTTTTCTTCGATGAACCACATCATCTCCGAAGGCGCTTCCGAACCGGGTGCCATCAGAAACTCGTACGTCAAGCCGTCGATCTTCTCTTTCTGTCCGGTTTCCTTGATGATGTTGGTCGGCGCGATGAGCGTGACCGTACCTGCCGAGGTCGTGGTGCCGAGACCCGCGCCGACCTGACCTTTCGGATCCGCCTTGAGCAGGTTGCCGTACATGTAGCTGGCGCGCCGGCTCATCGCGGTGCCGGCCATGACGTTCTCGGCGACCGCAGCCTCCAGAAATCCATCCGGCGCGTAGATCTTGACCTTGCCGGATTGGACGTCGTCCTCGCTGGTGACGCCCCGCACACCCCCATAGTGGTCGACGTGGCTGTGGGTGTAGATCACGGCCTTGACCGGTTTGTTTCCGCGCTTCGAGCGGTACAGGTCGAGCGCCACCTTTGCCGTCTCTGCCGACACGAGGGGATCGACGATCGTAATGCCCTCGCTGCCCTCGATGATCGTCATGTTCGACAGGTCCTGATTGCGGACCTGATAGATGCCGTCGGTCACCTCGAACAAGCCGGAGATGTTGATCAGCCGAGATTGTCGCCACAGGCTTGGGTTGACCGTATCGGGGGCCGTCGCGTCGCTGATGAAGCCGTACTGCTGCGGGTTCCAGATCGCGTTGCCCGTGCTTCCCTTGATTGCCTCCGAAGGCAGTGCGGCCATGAAGCCTTTGTTCGCGGCGTCGAAATCGGAGGTGTCGTTAAACGGCAGCTGTTTCAGCAAGACCGAATTTGCTTGCTTGGTCGCATCGGCCGCGCCCTTGCGCAAATCTTGAGTCTGTGCCGCGGCCGCGCCGATCAGGCCCGCGCTGATAACCCCGAGGATTGACGCCTTCGCGAAAACGCTCCTCATGTGGCCTCTCCCTTTACATTGGATATTGGTCCACTCCCTGAACACCGAGAGCATCGCCGCCAAACACCTCCAGAGGATGATCGTTCCACCCGTGGTTGCGGCGTCGAAACATGTCCGGCCGCATCTGTCCGCATGGCTGCGCGCCCTTTGGCACAAACTGCATACCAACGCTGCGGGCAGAGCCGCCAAAAGAGGTGTCCAGCGCGAGAAATCACGCTCCGGGCAGCCGTGCACGCCGCGACGGCCGGCTTTGAAGGTGAGGCACAGCGCCACGGCCATGGCCGGGAGCGCGCTGCTTTGCCGCACGCGCTCGCGTCCTGGCGACGGCGAACCGTTCGCATTTTGCGCAAACGGGAGACCGCCCGAAGGCGGTCCCCTGCTGTCGAAGCGGAGCCATCAGCTGCGGCCGAGTTCCGTCCCTGCGAGCGCTACGACTGGTCCGCCCTACGTGCTCGGTCTCACCTGCGTGATGGCGACGCCGGAGATCGCGAGCAGTCCGCCGACAACCAGTTTCGGAGTCACGCTGTCGCCAAGGAACAGCACGCTCGAGATCAAGGCGAACACCGGAAGCAGCAGACCGAAGGGCGCGATGCGGCCCATGGAGCAACGCGCGATCAGCCAGAACCAGAGGCCGAACCCGGCGATGCCTCCGATGAAAACGGTGTAGGCCAGTGCCAGCCAGCCACGTCGATCAGCCGTGACAAGGCTCGCCGCTTGTCCATATTCAAGCAACAGCGACATCAACATCACCTGCGGCACCGTGAGCAGCGACGACCATCCCATCAACATCAGCGGATCGAACGGGCCATAGCGTTTCGTCAGGACGGTGGACACCGCAAATGCGAAGGCAGCGGCAACCACGAGCAGCAGCGGAAGTACGTTGGCCGACAGCCCCGGCCCCGCCGCCAGCACCACCACGCCGGCGAACGCCAGTACCACGCCGGCGGATGTGATGAGGGACGGCCGCTCCGCGAGCAGCGGCCAGGCGAGCAACACGGTGAAGGGCGGGGCGAGTTGATAGGCGACGGCCGACATGCTTCCCGAGCCGAGCCCAAGGCCGACATAGAACAGGCCGAAGTTCAGTCCGCCAAGAAAAAGCGAAATAGCCGCGACAGGGCCGAACTGTTGGCGTGTCGGCCTTCTGACGAACGGAACAAGCAGCAGCGCGATGGCCAGGAAGCGCAGTGCGAGGAAGAACAGCGGCGGAAACTCGGTGACACCGACCTTGATGACCACGAACTGATAACCCCAGAGCAAGGGAACGGCCACCGCGCAGACGATCTGGATCGCAGACATCGCACCATTCCTTTCAAGACCGATCGGTCCATATATCGGCGCGCCGATCGCGTAGACGTCCAGAGGACATCAAGGGTCATTCCAACAGTTGCTTATTTGATGAAGCGATCGAGCAGCGCGTCGGCAGTGGCTTGCGACGTGGTGCGCGCCGGCGCCGTTTTGGCGACCACTCGCAGCCCCCAAAGGAAACAGATCAGAATTCGGGCGGCACTCGAAGGCTCGACGCCATCAGCCAATCTGCCCGCGGTCTCCGCACGGGAAAGTGCGTCCGCCACCCTGGCCTCCATGATCTTGAAGAAGCTCGCGAAGCGACGGCCAACCTCGGCATCCTGGCCAGCCAGTTCCATCGCAGTCGCCACCAACAGGCAGCCGCGCCGGCCATTGGCCCCGCACGCGCGTTCAACGTAGCCGGCAAGGTAGGCTCGCAGGCCGTCGACCGGATCTCTGCGGGGGTCGAGTTCATCATCCATCCGCGTCAGGGCATCGGCAATGTAGCGATCGAGCGCGCGCAGGAACAGCGAGTGCTTGTCGCCGAAAGCGGCGTAAAGGCTGCCGCGCGAGAGCTTCGTCGCACGCAGCAGGTCCGGGAGCGCCGTGGCGTGATAGCCGCGCGACCAGAACACATTCATGGCGCGCTCGACAGCGGCCTCTATGTCGAAGCTTCGCGGGCGCCCACGGGGCGACTGCATGGCGGTTTGGCGGCTCATTGCCGATATATAGACCGATTGGTCTTTAAATAGCAAGTGCCGGCTTCGGATAACAACCCGGCGGGTCCGTAGGATGGGTAGAGCGAGCGAAACTTCACGTTACCGCGCGGAAACAACTGATGGGTTTCGCTGCGCAACGCATCCAGTGTCGTCCTGGCGAAAGCCAGGACCCATTACCCCGAATGCG
The DNA here is from genome assembly GCF_056837965.1 of Bradyrhizobium ferriligni. Taxonomy (NCBI): domain Bacteria; kingdom Pseudomonadati; phylum Pseudomonadota; class Alphaproteobacteria; order Hyphomicrobiales; family Nitrobacteraceae; genus Bradyrhizobium; species Bradyrhizobium ferriligni. Next base: position 122,646 of record NZ_JBXEJO010000011.1, on the reverse strand, counting down.
AGTCATGAGGCGATGCAATTGCACCAGCTCACTTCAACAACACAACCCTGTGGTTATGGGTCCTGGCTTTCGCCAGGACGACAGCGGGATTTCGGCACGAACACGACACTGGCTGGCGGGTCCGGCGAAGCACGCTGCCCACCCTACGCAATTCTCAATCTGAAATCGCTCGCAACAACTGCTCTTGCAAGTGAGTGGCGATTGCGCGTGTCGAATGACACTTGATGTTCACCAACTCCCTGCTACACCGCCGCCCATGAGCTCTTCAAAGACCAGCGCCCCCTCCACCAAGACATCGGTCGCCGCGATCTCGATCCTCGCCAGCGGCAGCATGGCGGTGGCGAAGTTCGTCGTCGGCATCGCGATCGGATCGCTGGCGCTGATCTCCGAGGCGCTGCACTCGTCGATCGACCTGGTCGCCACCATCATCACCTGGGCGGTGGTGCGGGTGTCCGACCAGCCGGCCGACGCCGAGCATCATTACGGACACGGCAAGTTCGAGAGCGTCTCGGCGCTCGGCATCATCGCTTTGCTCTATGTGCTGGCCGGCGGCATCCTGGTTCAGGCCTACAGCCATCTGCGCGAGGGCGCGCCGCCGCCGTCGATCTCGGCCATTCCCTTCATCGTTCTGGTCATCGATATCGGCGTCAATCTGTGGCGGGCCCGCGCGCTGCACCGCGCAGCGCGCGCCACCAAGAGCCAGGCGCTGGCCGCCGACGCGCTGCATTTCGCCTCCGACGTGATGGGCTCGACCGCCGTCATTGTCGGCCTGGTGCTGGCCGGCTTCGGCTTCTGGTGGGGCGACGCCGCGGCGGCGATCGCGGTCGCGGTGATGATCGCGCTGCTCGGCCTGCGCATGGCGCGGGAGACGGTCGAGACCCTGCTCGACCGCGCGCCCGAAGGCGCGCTGGAAAAGGCCACCGCCGCCATCAAGGCCGTGCCGGGGGTGGTCGATGTCGACCGGTTGCGCGTCCGCATGGTCGGCGCCACGCATTTCATCGATGCCATCGCCAAGGTGCCGCGCACCTACCCGATCGACCGCGTCGAGGACATCAAGCGCAGGGCGCAGGCGGCTGTCACCAAGACGTTCGGCGACGCCGACCTCACCTTCACCGCGGTGCCGGTGGCGCGCGACAATGAGAGCGTGCGCGAGCGCATCATGGTGATCGCGCGCAATTCCGGCCTCGCCATCCACCACGTCACGGTGCACGACATCGGCGGCAAGCTGATCGTCGGCATCGACCTCGAGGTCGACGGCGACATGGCGCTGGACGCGGCGCACGATATCGCCCACGAGCTCGAGCGCGCGATCCGCGAGGATTTCGGCGAGGACGTCGAGGTCGACACCCATATCGAGCCGCTGGAGCCGGAACTGCCGTGGGGAACCGACGCCGCGCCCGATCGCGTCGAGGCCATCAAGGCCGCGCTGACCGGCTTTGCCGATGGCGGCGCGATCCATGACATCCACAATGTGCGGGTCCGCAACACCGACGCCGGCGAGATCGTCAACTTCCATTGCCGCGCCCGGCCTTCGATGAGTGTGATCAAGGTGCACGAAAGCGTCGACGAGATCGAACGCAAACTGCGCCGTGCGTTCCCCACCGTGAAGCGTGTGATCAGTCACGCAGAGCCGACGCGCGCGTAATTCTACGGGCCCGTTCCTGTTTCGGACTCACTTTGCGCTGCATGATTCTCTCCGGGACAAGAATTTTTTCGCATTAACGAATCGTTGACTCTCGACAGTCCCGGAAATCTGGATTCAAATGATCATGATTCGGATGCATCGTGGGGAGCATCCGAACCGGGTAAAAAATCAGCTTAGAGCGGGGGTCTAAGGCATGGCGCGCGCGCATGCAGCGAACGCGTGCGTCCAATCCGATTCGATCAAGGGATTGGCGCAGTCGATCGCAAAACCGGCCTATCACAGGCTCCTGACGGCCGAGCCTGCACTGCGCCGCGCTGTCCCTACGCTCATCATCGCCTTCCTCATCACGATCTGCCTCGGCGCCTTCGTCCAGGTGATCGACCAGAACCGGCAGAAGCGCGGCGCGATGAAGCGCGACCTTGCCGCGCTGTCAGACATCCTCGCCGAACGTCTCGATCGCCTGACCTCGGTGCGGCGCGACCGGCTCACCAACATCGAGCGGATGCAGGAACTACTGCCGGACCTGATCCCGTCCTGGGGCATCGCCTATGGCCGCCACGTCATCATCACCAGCGCCGATCACCGCGTGCTGGCGCGCGTGCCGGTCGATGGCGCCGGCGAGAACGACCGCATCCTCGACATCGTCTCCACCGCGCAGCTGCTCGTCGCGCCCGGCCAGCAGGGCACGGTCAGCGACATGACGCTGCCCGGCGGCACCGGCGCGCTGGCGATCTCGCAGCTCGTCAAGTCGCTGCCCGGCCAGGTCGTCGTGATCCAGGAGATGAACGAGCCGATCTGGGGATCGGACGCCGCGCTCTCGGTGACGCTGTCGGCGACCACGAGCTTCGTGGTGCTGATCCTCGGCTTCGCATTCCACTGGCAATCGACCCGCGCCCGCGAAGGCGACCTGATCAACGACGCCGTGCGCGGCCGGATCGACACCGCGCTCAACCGCGGCCGCTGCGGATTGTGGGATTGGGACCTGTCGCGCGGCCGGATCTTCTGGTCGCAGTCGATGTTCACCCTGCTCGGCCTCGACACCCGCAACGACCTCCTCACCTTCGGCGAGGTCAACGCGCTGGTGAATTCCGACGACATCAACCTGTTCGACATCGCCGACCAGCTGATCTCGGGCAAGATCGATCACATCGACCAGAGCTTCCGCATGCGCCATGTCGGCGGCCACTGGATCTGGCTGCGGGTGCGCTGCGAGCTCAGCCACGCCGCCGCCGACGGCGGCCTGCATCTGATCGGCATCGCGGTCGACATCACCGAGCAGAAGAGCCTCGCCGAGAAGTCGGTGGAAGCCGATCTCAGACTGCGCGATGCGATCGAGACCATTCCCGAGGCTTTCGTGCTCTGGGATGCCGACGACCGCCTCGTGCTCTGCAACTCGCACTTCCAGCGGCTGCACAAGCTGCCCGATTCCGCCGTCAGCCCCGGCACCTCCTACGAGACCGTGATCGAGGTCGGCAGCATGCCCGAGGTGCGCACCCGCCTGCACGAGAGCGGCGTGCCGGCGCCCGGCGCCCGCACCTTCGAGGCCCAGCTCGACGACGGCAGCTGGCTGCACATCAGCGAGCGCCGCACCAAGGACGGCGGCTACGTCTCCGTCGGCACCGACATCACCCGCATCAAGGCGCACGAGCAGAAGCTGGTCGACAACGACCTGCGCCTGCGCGCCACCGTGATCGACCTGCAGCGCTCGCAAGCCGAGCTGGAACGGCAGGCCGTCGAGCTCGCCGACCTCGCCGAAAAATACTCGCAGGAAAAGACCCGCGCCGAGGACGCCAACGCCGCGAAGTCGAAATTCCTCGCCAATATGAGCCATGAGCTGCGCACGCCGCTCAACGCCATCATCGGCTTCTCCGAGATCATGGGCTCTGGCCTGTTCGGCACGCTCGGCTCGGACAAGTACGCGGAGTACTGCCACGACATCCTGACATCGGGGAAATACCTGCTCGAGGTCATCAACGACATTCTCGACATGTCGAAGATCGAGGCCGGCCGCATGAAGTTCGACATGGAGCCGCTCGACCTCTCCGGCATCCTCGCGGAGTCGCTGCGGGTGGTCTCCGGCCGCGCCGAGCACAAGGGATTGTCGCTGGAATCGGATATCGAAAGCACGATCTCGGTCGTCGCCGACCGCCGCGCGGTCAAGCAGATCATCGTCAACCTGCTCTCCAATGCGGTGAAGTTCACGCCCGACCACGGCCGCGTGCTGGTGCGCGGCCAGATGCTGGACGACTCGATCGTGCTGTTGATCGCCGACAGCGGCATCGGCATCGCGCCGGAATCGCTGCGCCGGCTCGGCAAGCCGTTCGAGCAGGTCGAGAGCCAGCTCACCAAGAGCTACCAGGGCTCCGGTCTCGGACTTGCGATCGCGCGCTCGCTCACCAATCTGCACGGCGGCTCGATGCGGCTGCGCTCCAAGCTCGGCGTCGGCACCGTCGTGCGGGTCACGCTGCCGCGCGATCCGCGGTCCCTGCAGACGAAGCTGCCGGAAGCGGCTTGACGCCCCACACTACTTCGCAAGCACCCCTTCCAGCAGCGCGGCATCACCGAGCACGGCCAGCGTCTCGCGAGGCGTGAGATGGCGGACTGCCTGGTCGAAGCTGTCGCTTGCCTCGATCCGCGCCCGCGCCACCGCGAGGTGAAGATCGACCTCGCCCGGACCGCCGCGCCGCGCCGGCGGCAGCGACGAGAGATGGCGATGCAGCAGGTCGGAATCCTGCCGCAACGTCGCGAGCGCGGGGGCCGACGCGGGTGCCGGCGACGCCGCCAGCTCATTGGCGCGGACCAGCACCCGCGGCGGCTTCGCTTCCTCCGGCGTCACGAACAGCGCGTGCATCGCGGGCCTCGCGGTCCAGGCGCCGATCGGGATCGCAAACAGCAGGCCAATGATCACCGGCGACATCCACAGCAGCAGCGGCAGCGACACCGCCCAGGCGCTGATCGCCATCGCGACACCGCAGGCGGTGGGAACGCCATACTTCCGATAGAGCTCGCGCCGTTCGACCGCGCCGTCGTCGCGCCGCTGTGTCTGCCAGCCGGCATCCCGACCGAGCAGGATCTCGACGACGGCGATCGACTGGAACACCATCATGACCGGCGCGATCATCGCCGAGATCAGCACCTCGGCGATCACACCCGTCAACGCCCGGAAGCCGCCGCCGAATTGCCGGCGCACGTCCGACCGTGTCAGCAACAGGAGGAAGCCGAGCAGCTTCGGCACGATCAGCAGCGCCATCGTGAGGCCGAACACCCAGGCGGCGAGCACCGGATCCTGCGCCGGCCAGTTGGGGAACAGCGAGAAGCCCTTCGGAAAATATTCGGGGCGAATGAAGCGCGCCTGCAACGAGATCAGGATTCCGAGCAGCAGGAACGATAGCCAGAGCGGCGCGGTGATGTAGGAGCCGATGCCGGTCATGAAATGGAGCCGCGAGATCCAGTGCAGCCGGCGGGTCCTCAGCACGGCGAGATGCTGCAGATTGCCCTGGCACCAGCGCCGGTCGCGCGCGGCAAAATCCAATAGCGACGGCGGCACCTCCTCAAAACTGCCGCCGAGCATCGGCGCCATGTAGATGCCCCAGCCGGCGCGCCGCATCAGCGCCGCCTCGACAAAGTCGTGGCTCAGGATGTGTCCGCCGAAGGGCTTGCGTCCGGAGAGCTCGGGCAGGCCCGCCTGCTGCGCAAATGCCTCGATCCTGATGATGGCATTGTGCCCCCAATAGTTGCCCTCGGAGCCGTGCCACCACGCAACGCCGGCGGCGACCATCGGTCCGTAGAGCCTGCCGGCAAACTGCTGCAGGCGGCTGAACAGGCTGCGCGCGTTGACGATGACCGGCAGCGTCTGCAGCAGCGCCGCCTGCGGATTGGTCTCCATGGCGTGTACCATCCGCACCATGGTGTCGCCCGACATCAGGCTGTCGGCGTCGAGCACGATCATGAACCGGTAGGCGCCGCCGAACCGCGTGATCCACTCGCCGACATTGCCGGACTTGCGCGCCGTATTGTCGGCGCGATGCCGGTAGAACAGCCGCTGCGCGCCGCAGGCCTCGCACAGTTCGAGGAACGCCCGTTCCTCGGCGATCCAGATATCGGGATCGCGGGTGTCGCTGAGCACGAACCAGTCGAAGCTGTCGCCCTGCCCGGTCGCCTCGACGGACTCGTAGATGGCGTGCAGGCGCGCCATCAATTGATGCGGATTCTCGTTGTAGGTCGGGAGCAGGACCGCGGTCCGGCTCGCGAGCTGCGGCAACGGACCATCGTCGCGGATCGGCAGGGCGTTGCCGTTGCGCCGAAGCAGAGCGAAAAAGCCGGCGAGCGCCGAAGCGAACGAAAACGCGATCCAGGCGAGCAGCGCGACGAACAGCACCAGCACCATGCCTTCCATGATCGTCACGCCGCCGACCTGGACCACCATGTACATCTCGTAGGCGCCGGCACCGGTCAGCGCCGCAGTCAACAGCAGGACGAACGCGCGGCGCATCAACATGCCCGCGCCGACCGCCACCGGCTTGCTCACCGCATGCGGCGGCCGGCCGAGATCGGCCGCCGACATCGCAAGCGGGCTCTCTTGTGGCAGGAAGCCGTCGGCCGCCGTGGCGACGTCGGACTGAGGCGACGTGACTATGGCGCCCATCGATAGACCCAGATCTCGGAGAGCGGCTTGTCATCTTGCGCCAGATGCGCACGCAGCTCGATCGGGTCCTTCTTGACGGCGCATTGGAAGCTGAGCCGCCATCCGCCGGTATTCGGATTCGGCTGCGTGACGACGTTCGTGATCTCGGACTTCTCGGCCGTCACGACGCCCTTGACGCTATTGGGATCGATCCCCTTAAGATTGTTTCCGAACAGGTCGAGCACGAACAGCTTGCTGTTCTCGCCATGCGCGCCGATGCCGCTGCGCGTGAAGCGCGCGAGCGAATGCGGCTTCGGCGCGTCCGGCCCCCAATGCAGGCGATAGGTGAAATTGGTCTCGCTCTTGGCCTTGGGCGGCGCCTTCGGCCGCCAGAACGCGGCGATGTTGTCGTGGATCTCTTCCTTGGTCGGGATCTCGAACAGGATGACCGCGCCCTCGCCCCAGTCGCCGATCGGCTCGACCCACAGGCTCGGACGCTTCTCGAAGCGCGATTCGATGTCCTGATAGGCGAAGAAATTCTTCTCGCGCTGCATCAGCCCGAAGCCATGCGGATTGACGTCCTGGAACGTGCTGATCTGGAGGTCGCGCGGATTGCTCAGCGGGCGCCACAGGCTCTCGCCCTTGCCGTTGTAGATCGCAAGCCCGTCCGAATCGTGCACGGACGGCCTGAAGTCGTCGACCTCGTTGCGATCGTTTGGCCCGAAGAAGAACATGCTCGTCATCGGCGCAAGGCCGACATGCTCGAGATCGGCGCGCGGATAGAGCGATGCCTCGACATCGAACACCGTGGTCGCTCCGGGCCTGATCGTGAACCGATAGCTTGCCGCGCAACTCTTGCTGTCGAGCAGGGCGTGAATGACCAGCGAAGTCGCGTTGGGCACCGGGCGCTCGAGCCAGAACGCCTTGAAGAATGGAAACTCCTCGCCCTTGGCTTCGCCGGTATCGATCGACAGGCCGCGCGCCGACAGGCCGTAGGTCTCGTCCTTGGCGACCGCGCGGAAATAGCTCGCGCCGAGGAAGACGCAGACCTCGTCGTAATAGTCCGGCTTGTTGATCGGCGCGTGGATCCGAAATCCGGCAAAGCCGAGGTCGGTCTCGGTGAAGTCAGGCACGGTCTCGCCGAACGAAAACATGTCCTTGCTGTATTTGACTTCGCTGACCTTGCCGTCGGCGACCTCGAAGATCTTGACCTTGTTCTTGTAGAAGAAGCCGCGGTGGAAGAACTGCGCTTCGAACGGCAGCTTCGCGCCGCGCCACAGCGCGCGCTCGGGCGTGAAGCGGATCGAGCGGTACTGGTCGTAGTTCAGGTCCGTCAGGCCGTTCGGCAACTTCTCGTCCGGCGCCTCGAACGACTTGGCGGCGAGATTGCGCGCAAGCTCCCTGACCATGGCGGGGTTGAAGGGTGCGTCCGTCGCGCTCGCTGCGGCGGCGGCCTGGCGCTGTGGCAAGAACATGAGTGTCGGCAACACGGCCGATCCGTGGAGTAACTGGCGACGATTCAAAGCAGCTCCTGCTCGCTGACCGGGACGCCGCAATGCAACCGCCGAACCGGCGCTGAGTTCCATCTTTGCTGCGAGCAAGCGAAGATTGTCCGCCGGCTGAACACCAGGACTTGCTTCAACGCAAGCACACAACGCGTGGTCGCTTGCCGCTGTGCCGGAACCGCGGCGGAACGGCCGCAGGAGAATGCCGGAGCTACGCGCTCTCCAGCGTCGGCGCGACCTCGCGTGCGACCTGCACCAAGGCTGCGATCAGCGGCGTCATCGGATCGCGCTGCGGGATCACGAGGCCAATGCTGTAGTCCACGACCGGATCGATGATCGGAATGCTGCGCACGGCATCCGCAAGGCCGAGTGTCTCGGCGAGCTTGGCCGGCATCACGCTGGCCCAGCGGCCGGTCTTCACATGGGTGTAGAGCACGAGCAGCGAGTTCGACGTCAGCGTCGGCGTCGCCTCCGCGCCGACCGAGGTCAGCGCGCGATCGATGATGCGGCGGTTCTGCATGTCGGGCGTGAGCAGACAAAGCGGCACGGTGCCGACTTCCTTCCACGTCACCTGCTTGCGGTCGCCGAACATCGCATCCGGCGCCGTCAGCAAGCGATAGCTCTCATTGTAGAGCGGGATGGTGCGGACCTTGCCGATCGGCTCGTTCTCGATATAGGTCAGCCCGGCATCGACCTCGAGATTCTCGAGCAGGCCGAGCACGTCGGCCGACGTGCACGACTGGATCCGGAAACGCACATCGGGATGGCGCGCCCGGAACGGCGTGGTCAGCGAGGCCACCATGCCGAGCGCGGTCGGGATCGCCGCGATCCGGATCTCGCCCGACAGCTTGTCCTTGAGACTGTTGATCTCCTGCTTCATCGCGCGCGTATCGCCGACGATGCGCCGCGCCCAGTCCAGCGTCCGCTCCCCTTCCGGCGTGAAGCCCTGGAAGCGGGATCCGCGCTGCACCAGCATGACGCCGAGGATTTCCTCGAGTTGCTTGAGACTGGTCGACATCGTCGGCTGGGTGACGCCGCACGCCTCCGCGGCCCGGCCGAAATGCCGCTCCTTGGCCAGCGCCAGCAGAAGTTCCAGCTTGTCGATCAAGGTTCAAATCCCTTCGGAAAACGGCGCCCCAAGCGGCAGCCCAACACGTCCATAGGTAGCACGATCGGGGTGCGATCCCGAAATCCAAAGCGCCCCGGAAGTGCGTGATTCCAGAACATTATTACGATCCGGGATCGGCCCATTCGGCAACGCTATTAATCGCGTTTCGCAATCGCCGCATGAGACAGCTTTATTGATGTTTCGAAGGATTCCAACTCTCATGTGCGAAGCAAAAATCTGATCGTGAGAAGCGCTGATGACGGTGGGATACGAACCTTGGGACAAAGCGCGCGGCGCTGAAATCATCGCCGAGCATGCCGGGCTTGAAGGCGCCACGCTGGTGATCCTGCACGCGCTTCAGGAAGCCTTCGGCTACGTGCCGGAGCCTGCAATTCCGATGGTCGCGGAGGCGCTCAATCTGTCGCGCGCCGAGGTGCACGGCGTGTTCACCTTCTATCACGACTTCCGCAAGGAGCCCGCCGGACGCCACGTCCTCAAGCTCTGTCGCGCCGAGGCCTGCCAGGCCGCCGGCGGCGATGCGCTTGCGGCGCGCGCTGAGGCCAAGCTCGGCGTATCCCTGGGCAATACCACGGCGGACGAGCGCGTGACGCTGGAGCCGATCTACTGCCTTGGGCTGTGCGCCACCGCGCCCTCGGCGATGCTGGACGGCCGCGTGGTCGGCCGGCTCGACGAAGCGCGGATCGACGCGCTGGTCGCGGAGGCACAGCGATGACGATGCGAATCTACGTCCCCCGCGATGCCGCGGCCGTCGCCGTCGGCGCCGACGATGTCGCCCTCGCCTTCGCGCAGGCCGCAGCGGCGCGTGGCGCAACCATCGAGATCGTCAGGAACGGCTCGCGCGGGCTCTGCTGGCTCGAGCCGATGGTCGAGCTTACGACCGCGCAGGGCCGCATCGCATTCGGCCCGGTGACGGCGGCGGACGTCCCGTCCCTGCTCGACGCGATGGCCGGCAGCGGCCAGCACGCGCTGCGGCTTGGTGTCACGGACGAAATTCCCTGGCTCAAGCGCCAGACCCGGCTGACCTTCGCCCGCTGCGGCGTGATCGATCCGCGCTCGGTCGACGACTATCGCGCCCATGGCGGCTACAAGGGCCTGGAGCGGGCGCTGACGCTGACCTCCGACCAGATCCTCGCCGACGTCACGACGTCCGGTCTGCGCGGCCGCGGCGGCGCCGGCTTCCCCACCGGCATCAAGTGGAAGACCGTGGCGCAGGCCAGCGCCGACCGCAAATACATCGTCTGCAACGCCGACGAAGGCGACAGCGGCACCTTCGCCGACCGCATGATCATGGAAGGCGACCCCTTCGTCGTGATCGAGGGCATGACGATCGCAGGTATCACGGTAGGCGCCACCAAGGGCTACATCTACATCCGCTCGGAATATCCGCACGCGGTCGAAGCGATGAACGCGGCGATCGTGGCGGCCCGCCGCGCCGGCTTGCTCGGCAAGCGCATCGGCGGCACCAAGCATGAGTTCGATCTCGAGGTGCGCGTCGGCGCCGGCGCCTATGTCTGCGGCGAAGAAACCTCGCTGCTGGAAAGCCTCGAGGGCCGCCGCGGCATCGTGCGGGCCAAGCCGCCGCTGCCGGCGCATAAGGGCCTGTTCGGCCGCCCGAGCGTAATCAACAACGTGCTGTCGTTCGCGGCGATCCCCTTCATCCTCGACAACGGCGCCAAGGCCTACGCCGATTTCGGCATCGGCCGCTCGCGCGGCACGATGCCGATCCAGCTCGCCGGCAATATCAAATATGGCGGGCTGTTCGAGACCGCGTTCGGCGTCACGCTCGGCGAACTCGTCGACGAGATCGGCGGCGGCACCTTCAGCGGACGCGAGGTGCGCGCGGTGCAGGTCGGCGGCCCGCTCGGGGCCTACTTCCCGCGCGCGCTGTTCGACACGCCGTTCGACTATGAGGCGTTCGCCGCACGCGACGGCCTGATCGGCCATGGCGGGATCGTGGTGTTCGACGACAGCGTCGACATGGCCAAGCAGGCGCGCTTTGCGATGGAATTCTGCGCGGTCGAATCCTGCGGCAAGTGCACGCCGTGCCGGATCGGCTCGACCCGCGGCGTCGAGACCATCAACAAGATCATCAATGGCGAGCGGGTGGCGGAAAACCTCGCCGTTGTCGAAGACCTCTGCAACACCATGAAATTCGGCTCGCTGTGCGCACTCGGCGGCTTCACGCCCTATCCCGTGATGAGCGCACTGAAACACTTCCGGGAAGATTTCGGCGGAGATCTAGGTCCCGCACCGGCCCACCTGCAGGCCGCGGAATAGCAAGGAAATCACGATGTCGCTGATCCAGGAAACCGATTTCGGCACGCCCAAATCCAAATCCGAGACGATGGTCACGCTGACCATCGACGGCAATCAGATCACGGTGCCCGAGGGTACCTCGATCATGCGCGCGGCGATGGAAGCCGGCACCCAGATTCCAAAGCTCTGCGCGACCGACATGGTCGACGCCTTCGGCTCCTGCCGGCTCTGCCTCGTCGAGATCGAGGGCCGCGCCGGCACGCCCGCCTCCTGCACGACGCCGGTCATGCCCGGCCTCGTCGTGCACACCCAGAGCGATCGGCTGAAGAAGCTGCGCAAGGGCGTGATGGAGCTCTACATCTCCGACCACCCGCTGGACTGCCTGACCTGCGCCGCGAACGGCGACTGCGAATTGCAGGACATGGCGGGCGCCGTCGGCCTGCGCGACGTGCGCTACGGCTATGAGGGCGAGAACCACGTCTTCGCCAAATCGCACGGCTGCGAAAACGACAACTGGATGCCGAAGGACGAATCCAATCCGTACTTCACCTATGATCCCTCGAAGTGCATCGTCTGCTCGCGCTGCGTGCGCGCCTGCGAGGAAGTACAAGGCACCTTCGCGCTGACGATCTCCGGCCGCGGCTTCGACAGCCGCGTCTCGCCTGGCATGAACGAAAGCTTCCTCGGCTCGGAATGCGTGTCCTGCGGCGCCTGCGTGCAGGCCTGCCCGACCGCGACGCTGACCGAGAAATCCGTGATCGAGATCGGCCAGCCCGAACACTCGGTCGTCACCACCTGCGCCTATTGCGGCGTCGGCTGCGCCTTCAAGGCCGAGATGCGCGGCGAGGAAGTGGTGCGGATGGTGCCGTGGAAGGACGGCAAGGCCAATCGCGGCCATTCCTGCGTCAAGGGCCGCTTCGCCTGGGGCTACACCACCCACAAGGAGCGCATCCTGAAGCCGATGATCCGCGAGCGGATCGAGGATCCCTGGCAGGAAGTGTCGTGGGACGAGGCGCTGAATTTCGCCGCCGCGAAATTCAAGGGCATCCAGCAGAAATACGGCCGCGACGCGGTCGGCGGCATCACCTCGTCACGCTGCACCAATGAAGAAACCTATCTGGTGCAGAAGCTGATCCGCGCCGGCTTCGGCAACAACAATGTCGACACCTGCGCCCGCGTCTGCCATTCGCCGACCGGCTACGGTCTGTCGCAAACCTTTGGGACGTCGGCGGGTACGCAGGATTTCGACTCGGTGGAGGACACCGACGTCGTGCTGATCATCGGCGCCAATCCTGCCTCGGCCCATCCGGTGTTCGCCTCGCGGCTGAAGAAGCGGCTGCGCCAGGGCGCCAGGCTGATCGTGATCGATCCGCGCCGCACCGAGATGGTGGAATCGCCGCATGTGAAGGCGCTGCATCTGCCGCTGATGCCCGGCACGAACGTCGCCGTGCTGACCGCGCTGGCCCATGTCATCGTCACCGAAGGGCTCGTCGACGAGGCCTTCGTGCGCGAGCGCTGCGACTGGAGCGAGTTCGAGGACTGGGCAACCTTCGTCGCCCAGGACAAGCACAGCCCGGAAGCCACCGCGATCATGACCGGCGTCGATCCGAAGGCGCTGCGCGAGGCGGCGCGGGTCTATGCTACCGGCGGCAACGGCGCAATCTATTACGGGCTCGGCGTCACCGAGCACAGCCAGGGCTCGACCACGGTGATCGCGATCGCCAACCTCGCGATGGCGACCGGCAATATCGGCCGGCCCGGCGTCGGCGTGAACCCGCTGCGCGGCCAGAACAACGTGCAGGGTTCCTGCGACATGGGCTCGTTCCCGCACGAGCTGCCGGGCTACCGCCACATCGCCGGCGATGCGGTGCGCGAGCAGTTCGAGGCGATGTGGAACGTCAAGCTCAACAACGAGCCGGGCCTGCGCATCCCGAACATGTTCGACGCCGCGATCGAAGGCAGCTTCATGGGGCTCTACGTGCAGGGCGAGGACATCCTGCAGTCCGACCCGAACACCAAGCACGTGGTGGCGGCGCTGTCGGCGATGGAATGCGTGATCGTCCACGATCTCTTCCTGAACGAGACCGCGAACTACGCCCACGTCTTCCTGCCCGGCTCGACCTTTCTCGAGAAGGACGGCACCTTCACCAATGCCGAACGCCGCATCCAGCGCGTCCGCAAGGTGATGACGCCGCTCAACGGCTATGCCGACTGGGAAGTGACGATCATGCTCGGCAAGGCGATGGGTTTTGAGATGAACTACGTCCATCCATCCGAGATCATGGACGAGATCGCCGCGCTGACGCCGACCTTCGCGGGCGTCTCCTATGCCAGGCTCGACGAGCTCGGCTCGGTGCAGTGGCCCTGCAACGAAAAGGCGCCGGAAGGCACGCCCGTGATGCATATCGGCGGCTTCGTGCGCGGCAAGGGCAAGTTTATCCTCACCGAATACATCGCGACCGACGAGCGCACCGGCCCGCGCTATCCGCTGCTGCTCACCACCGGCCGCATCCTCAGCCAGTACAATGTCGGCGCGCAGACCCGCCGCACCGAGAACGTGGTGTGGCACGCCGAGGACCGGCTGGAAATCCATCCGCATGACGCCGAGCAGCGCGGCGTGCGCGACGGCGACTGGGTGCGGCTGGCGAGCCGCGCCGGCGAGACCACGCTGCGCGCCGAGATCACCGACCGCGTGGCGCCGGGCGTGGTCTACACCACGTTCCACCACCCGGACACCCAGGCCAACGTCATCACGACCGACTTCTCCGACTGGGCCACCAACTGTCCGGAGTACAAGGTCACCGCCGTGCAGATCTCGCCGTCGAACGGTCCGTCCGACTGGCAGAAGGCCTATGACGAGCAGGCACGCCACTCCCGCCGCATTGCGCCGGTGGTGGAAGCCGCGGAGTAACGATGCGCGAGCCCGTCTATCAGGCGAACCGGAAGGTCTGGCGCAACGGCGTCTTCAGTGACGGCGCGCGCCTGATCCCGGAGGAGACGCCGCTCGCGCTGACCTATAATGGCGGCACCTACGCCGTGATGATGGGCTCGCCCGAGGACCTCGGCGATTTCGCCGTGGGCTTCAGCCTGAGCGAAGGCATCGTGCAATCGGCCGACGAGATCGAGACCCTCGATATCGTCGAGCTCGATGACGGCATCGAGCTTCGGATGTGGCTCAGGCCTGACAGGGCCGAGCGGATCGCCGAGCGGCGGCGCAACATCGCCGGCCCGACCGGCTGCGGCCTGTGTGGACTTGATTCCATCAGCGAGGCGGTCCGGCCGGCCGCGGTGGTGCGCGCAGGTCGCGTCTTCGCGCCGCGCGAGATCATGGCGGCGATGGCGGCGGTCGCGCCGCTGCAGGAGATCAACCACCAGACGCGCGCCGTGCACGCCGCGGCGTTCTGGACGGGTGGGCGCGGCATCGTGGCGCTGCGCGAGGATGTCGGCCGCCACAATGCGCTCGACAAGCTCGCCGGCGCGCTGGCCCGCGACAAGGTCGCAGCCAGCGACGGAATGGTGCTGCTGACCAGCCGCGTTTCGGTCGAAATGGTGCAGAAGACCGCCGCGATCGGCGCGCCGCTGATCGCCGCGGTGTCGGCGCCGACCGCGCTCGCGGTGCGGATGGCGGATGCCGCCGGCATCACGCTCGCCGCGATCGCTCGCGCCGATGGATTTGAAATCTTTACGCATCCGGAACGCGTCACAGGCGCGGTGGCCGGCAAGGAGTCCGCTTATGTCGTCGTCGCCTGACAAACTGGTCTATATGGCGAACCAGATCGGAAAATTCTTCCAGAGCCAGGGGCGCGATCGCGCCGTGCAGGGCATTTCCGAGCACATCTGGAAGTTCTGGGACCCGCGGATGCGCAAGCAGATTTTCGCCCATCTCGACGCCGGCGGCACCGGCCTCGATCCCGACGTCCGCGATGCCTTGCAGAAGCTGAAGCAGCAGGCGTAGCGAGCTCAACTCTGCACCGCGCTCTCTCACCGTCACCCTGAGGAGGCCGCAAAGCGGCCGTCTCGAAGGGCGACGGGCACGAGCGTGGCCGTGCATCCTTCGAGACGCGCTACGCGCTCCTCAGGATGACGGGATTGAGATC
The DNA here is from genome assembly GCF_056837965.1 of Bradyrhizobium ferriligni. Taxonomy (NCBI): domain Bacteria; kingdom Pseudomonadati; phylum Pseudomonadota; class Alphaproteobacteria; order Hyphomicrobiales; family Nitrobacteraceae; genus Bradyrhizobium; species Bradyrhizobium ferriligni. Next base: position 107,390 of record NZ_JBXEJO010000011.1, on the reverse strand, counting down.
ATAGCTTCCCCTAACCCACGATCGTGTTGAAGACGCGGCGCACCTCGCCCTGAGTCTCGCGCAGGCGCGCTTCCAGCGCGGAGAAGTCCGGCGTGTCACCTGCCCGCGCCATCACGCGCAGCAGGTCTTCGCCCGCGGTCTCCGGATTGAACTTGCCGGTGACGCAGAGCCGCAGGATCTGCGTCAGGTCATGATAGAGCCGCGCCGCCGAGCGCAGGACCTCGGCCTCGGACTGGCCGAGCAGGCCGAGCTTGGCGGCATTGTCGAGCACCTGCAGCGTGGAGACGCTGAGAATTTCCGACTTCACCGAGGCATGCGCGAGCTGGAGATATTGCGCGATGAAATCGATGTCGACGAGCCCGCCGGCGGCGAGCTTGAGATCCCAGACATCGTCCTCGCCCTTCTCCAGCGCGATCGCGCGCCGCATGTCGGCAACGTCGGCCGCGGTCGACGCCGCATCGCGCGGCCGGGTCAGCACGCTGCGGATGATCGCTTCGATCTTCTCGCGGAACTCCGGCGACGACGAGATCACGCGGGCGCGCGTCAGCGCCATGTGCTCCCAGGTCCACGCCTCGCGCTCCTGGTAGTCGGCAAATGAGTCGATCCGCGATGCGACCGGTCCGGCGCGCCCCGACGGGCGCAGCCGCATGTCGACCTCGTAGAGCACGCCGTAATTGGTCCGGGTCGTGAAGGCGCTGATCAGGCGCTGGGTGAAGCGGGCAAAATACTGCGCGCCGTGCAGCGAGCGCTCGCCGTCGGAATCCGGCGCCTCGCTGTCGAAATCGTACAGCAGGATCAAATCGAGGTCGGAGGACGCCGTCATCTCGCGGCTGCCGAGCCGGCCCATCGCGACAATCGCGGTCTCCTGCTCCTTGATCCGGCCATATTGCGCGGCGAACTGGTCGGTGACGAGGCCGTGCACGGTGTGGACGATGCCCTCGGCCACATCGGCAAAGGCGGTGCTGGCGTGCTGCGCCGACACCGTGCCGGACAGGATCCGCGTGCCGATCAGGAACAGGCTCTCCTGGCCGAACAATCGCAGACGATCGAGGAAATCCTCGTAAGACGACGCATCCTGCAGCGTGGCGGCCAGCCGCTCCGACAATTCCTTCTTGTCCGGCATCGCGCCGAAGAAGCGCGGATCGACCAGGCCGTCCATGATCTGCGGCTGCCGCGCCAGCATGTCGCCGAGCCGCGGTGCCGCGCCGAGGATCAGTGCCACCAGCGCGACGAAGTCGCGGTTCTGGCTGAGCAGCGAGATCAGCCGCCCGCCCCGTTGCAGCGCGCCGAGGAAACGGTCGAACGCCGCCACCGCATCATCAGGCTCCTCGGCATTCGCGAGGCCGTCGATCAGGCCGGGGATGAATTCGAGGAACGCGGCGCGCGTCGCCTCGACGCGCAGCGCGCGATAGTCGCCCCCGATCCATTGCTGCACGGTGCCGGCAACCGCAATGGGCTTCTTGAAGCCGAGATTGGCGAGATGCTCGATCAGGCGGGCATCCTCGGGCCCGGCGCCATAGTCGATATCCGGCAGCTTCGCAGTGCCGGTCGGATCGTCGCCCTCGAACAGCTTGCCGTAATGGTTCTGCACGATCTTGAGCTGGCCGAGCAAATCCCTGGCGAAGGCCTCGCGATTCTCGTAGCCGAAGAAATGCGCAAAGCGCTCGACATCCTCAGGCGCTTCGGGCAGCGAATGGGTCTGCTCGTCGGCGATCATCTGCAGCCGGTGCTCGACCCGGCGCAGGAATTCGTAGGCCGTCGTCAGTTCGTCGCGCGCTTCAAAGGTGATCCAGTTGCTGTTGGCGAGCACGTTGAGCGCCTCCAGCGTCGGCCGCACCCGCAACTCCGGATGGCGGCCGCCGGCGATCAGCTGCTGGGTCTGGGCGAAGAACTCGATCTCGCGGATGCCGCCGCGGCCGACCTTGACGTTATGGCCCTCGACCGAGATCTCGCTCTGGCCGCGATAGGTCTGCATCTGCCGCTTCATGTCGTGGACATCGGCCAGCGCGGCAAAATCCAGATGCTTGCGCCAGACGAAGGGCGCGAGCTCGGCGATCAGCGCCTCGCCGGCCTTGGGATCGCCGGCGCAGGGCCGCGCCTTGATCATCGCGGCGCGCTCCCAGGTGCGCCCCTCGCGCTCGTAATAATGCAGCGCCGCGTCGGTCGAGATCGCGACCTGGGTCGAGGCCGGGTCCGGCCGCAGCCTGAGATCGACCCGGAACACGTAGCCGTCGCCCGAGCGCTGCTGCAGCATCCGCGCCATCGCCTGGGTGACGCGCACGAAGAACGGCTGCGGCTCGATGTCCTCGGCGAGCGAGGTGGCCGCGCGATCGAAGAACACGATCAGGTCGATGTCGCTGGAATAATTCAGCTCGCCGGCCCCCATCTTGCCCATCGCGAGCACGATCAGGCCCGAGCCTGCCTCGGGGTGATCGGGATCGGCGGCGGTCATCCGGCCGCGGGCCACTTCCTGCCGGAACAAATATCGCAGCGCCGATTGCACCGAATTCACCGCGATGTCGGTCAGCGCCGCCGTCACCCGCATCACCGGCCAAACGCCGCCGATGTCGCACAGCGCGATCATCAGCGCAGCCTCCGCCTTCATGCGGCGAAGCAGAACCATCACGTCGGCCTCGCTGCCGGCGGCGAGCACCTCGCGCGACGTCGTCTCGATCAGGCCGGCAAGATGCGACTCCGGGTCGCATGACAGGATCCGGATCAGCCGCGCGGCGTCGGCGCGGGCGAGCTCGAACAAATAGGGCGAGAACTCGGCGATGCCGCGCAGGATGTCCCGTGCGAACGGATGTTCGAGCAACGCATTGAGCGCGGCCGATTGCGCCGGCTCGAGCTCGGCGAACCAGTCGGTCAGGCGCTGATCGGCGGATACGGGCGCGGCGACACGCGGTCCGTCCGCGAACCGCGCGGCCAGACGATGTCGATCCGCGTTTCCCGGCGCGGCGGCATTCATGCCGCCTTCTGTGGCACATCCTGCGTTTGAGCCGCAAGCCTGTCACTGCCGCCCGCCCGCGCCGGCAACACCAGGGTGGCGACCAGCCCCGGATGGGCATCGCCGAGCCTGAGCTCGCCGCCATGAAGCGTGGCGACCGCCGAGGCCAGGCTGAGGCCGAGACCGGAACCGGGTAAGGTGCGGCTCGCCTCGAGCCGGACGAAGCGCTCGACCGCGTGCTTGCGGTCGGCCTCGGGAATGCCCGGGCCGTGGTCGGTGACGCTGAGCAGGACCTGGTCGCCCTCGCGCCGCGCCTCGATCAGGATCTCCCGCGCATCCGCATTGAGCGGCTGCACGCTGGCGTCGGGCTTGCCGTATTTGATGGCATTCTCGACCAGGTTGGCGACCGCCTGGCTGATCAATTCGCGGTTGCCGTGAATCGGCGCCGGCACGGTCTTCACCTGCAGCGTCATGCCGTCGTCCTCGGCCAGCGGCTCGTACAGTTCGTGGATGCCGTTGGCGACATCGGCACCGTCGAAATCGTCCATGTTGCCGCGTGCCTGGCCTGACTCGGCACGCGCGATCATCAACAGGGCGTTGAAGGTGCGGATCAGCCCGTCGGACTCCTCGATGGTCCGCTCCAGCGCCGCGCGATAGTCGGCCTCGCAGCCCGACCGCGCCAGCGCCTCCTCGGCGCGGTTGCGCAGCCGCGTCAGCGGCGTCTTGAGGTCATGGGCGATGTTGTCGGAGACCTCCTTCAGCCCCGTCATCAGCGCCTCGATGCGCTCGAGCATGGCGTTGAGATTTTCCGCCAGGCGATCGAGCTCGTCGCCGCTGCGGCCGACCGGCAGCCGGCCGGACAGATCGCCGGCCATGATGCGCTTGGTGGTTCCGGTCATGGCGTCGATCCGGTGCAGCACGCGGCGGGCGACAAAGATACCGCCGCCGATGCCGAGCACGACGACGACGAGGATCGACCATTGCGCGGCCTTGGCGACGATGCCGAACAGCCGCCGCCGTTCCTCGAGGTCGCGCCCGACCAGCAGACGGAAGCCGTTGTCCATCTGGGTGACCCGCACCAGCGCGCGGTGATCGGTCTTGTCCTGGTCGTCGAGCCGGCGATAGGCGGTCTCCGTCCAGCCCTGCGTGCTCATCACGCCCGGCGCCAGCGCGCCGACATTGCCGGCGAGCATCTGCCCGTTCGGCGCCGTCACCAGATAGAGGTTGGCGCCCGGCCGCAGCGCACGATTGCCCATGGTGCCCAGCAGGCCGCGCAGGCCGCGGCGGTTGTAGATGTCGGTGATCTCGCTGATCTCGACGTTGACCGTCGTCGTGATCTGCTCGGTGATCAGCCGCCGCGTGTTCCAGGCGAAGTAAGCCAGCAGCGAGGCGGCGAACAGCGCGAACAGGAACAGGTAGACCAGCGTCAGCCGAAACGCCGTGGTCCGGATCAGTTTACCGAATGCCGTCACGGATCATATACCCCGCGCCGCGGATGGTATGCAGCAGCGGCCGCTCAAAACCCTTGTCGATCTTGGAGCGCAGCCGCGAGATGTGGACGTCGATGACGTTGGTCTGCGGATCGAAATGATAGTCCCAGACATTCTCGAGCAGCATGGTGCGCGTCACCACCTGCCCGGCATGCCTCATGAGATATTCGAGCAGGCGGAACTCGCGCGGCTGCAAGGTCAACTCGTCCTTGCCGCGGGCGACGCGATGGGACAGCCGATCGAGCTCGAGGTCGCCGACCCGGTAAGTCGTCTCCTCGGCCGGGCCGACATTGCGCCGCGACAGCACCTCGACGCGCGCGAGCAGCTCGGCGAAGGAATAGGGTTTCGGCAGGTAGTCGTCGCCTCCGGCGCGCAGGCCCTTGATGCGGTCATCGACCTGGCCGAGCGCCGAGAGGATCAGCACCGGCGTCCGGTTGCCCTTGTCGCGCAGGCTGCCGATCAGCGACAGGCCGTCACGCTTCGGCAGCATGCGATCCACAACCAGCACGTCATAGTCGCCGGTCTCGGCCATCGACAGCCCTTCCTCGCCATCGGAGGCGAGATCGGCGATGTAGCCGACTTCGCGGAATGCCTTGACCAGATAGTCGGCTGACTCACGGTCGTCTTCGATGATCAGGATGCGCATTTGCGGAGCGATTGCGGTCACGGGAATTGGCCCTCTGTCAGCATGACGCGGCCGGCCTGCACATGCAAGACGACCGCGCATATTCTCGATTGCTTGGAAAAAGTGGGCGGTGAAGCTGGGGGACCTCACCGCCCTGAGACCTTCCGACAGAGGGGGGCATATTCCATCGAAAGGCAACGTAGGGAGCGAGCAAGGGGCCCGCCCCCCGGAAAGCGCCGTCGGCGGGGGCGACTGATGCCGGCGACGCCTTCCAACTCATAGATAGTTATCCCTTCGCCAGCGGCACTGCCACAAAGCGCGACGAACCGCCGCTCTTCACGCGCATGAGAACGCTGTTCTTGCTGTCATTGCGCGCCGCGGTGATCGCATCACGCACTTCACCGGCGGTGCCGACGGACTTGCCGGCGACCTCGAGGATCACGTCGCCTTCCTTGAAGCCCCGCTCAGCGGCAGCACTCTTGGGATCGACTTCGGTCACGACCACGCCATCCTTGCCGGCGCCGGCCACGCTGTTGGCGGGCGCGACGGTGAGGCCGAGCTTCGGCACGTCGGTGCCGCGGGACGAATTGCCCTTGTCGCTCTTGTCGGTGTCAGCCTTGGCTTCCAGGTTGTTCGGCAGCTGGCCGAGCGTGAGGTTGACGGTCTTGTCCTGACCCTTGTGCAGCACGTTCAGCTTCACGGCGTTGCCGGGCGCGAGGCCACCGATGGTGCGGGCGAGCTCGCGCGCATCCTTCACCGGCTCGCCGTTGACGGCGGTGATGACGTCACCGGATTCGATGCCGGCCTTGGCCGCGGGGCCGTTGGCCTGCGGTTCGGCAACCAGCGCGCCTTCGGCCTTCTTCATGCCGAGGCTGTCGGCGATGTCGGAGGTCACCGGCTGGATCTGGACGCCGATCCAGCCACGGCTGACCGCGCCCTTGTCCTTCAGCTGGGCGACGACGCTCTTGACGGTCTGGGCCGGGATCGAGAACGCGATGCCGACGCTGCCGCCGGACGGCGAGTAGATCGCCGTGTTGACGCCCATCACCTCACCGGACACGTCGAATGCCGGGCCACCCGAATTGCCCTTGTTCACGGGCGCATCGATCTGGATGAAATCGTCATAAGGGCCGTTGCCGATGTCGCGGCCGGAGGCCGAGACGATGCCCGCGGTCACGGTGCCGCCGAGGCCGAACGGATTGCCGACCGCCAGCACCCAGTCGCCGATGCGCGGCTTGGTTTCGGACAGCTTGGCGAACTGGAAGTTGGAGCCACCCTCGACCTTGATCAGCGCGAGGTCGGTGCGCGGATCGGTGCCGATCACCTTGGCGGAATAGGTCTTGCCGTCGTCGGTGGTGACTTCGACCTTGTCGGCGCCGTCGACGACGTGATTGTTGGTCACGGCAAAGCCGTCAGCCGAGATGAAGAAGCCGGAGCCCTGGCCCGTCACCACGCCACCGCCACGCGGTCCACCGCGCAGGCCCGGGGGCAAGCCATCCGGACCGCCGAAGCGGCGGAAGAAGCGCTCCATCGGCGAACCCGGCTGGAACGGCGAATCGTCATTGTTGTTGCTGTCATCCTTCGCGACCTTCTCGCGAATGTTGACCTTGACCGAGATCACCGACGGCTTCACGCGCTCGACGATGTCGGCAAACCCGACCGGCTGCTGAACCTTCTTGACCTCGTTATTGACCTGCGCATGCGCGGGCGTCGTGAACAGGTCGGCGGGGTTGTGCGAGGGGCTGAAGCCGTAGGTGGCGGCACCGAGGCCGGCCACGACCGACGCCATCAGCGCGAGTTTGCGGGCAGAGAACAGCGAGCGCTTCGGCGCCTTGTAGGACGGAAGGGTCGAGAGGTCGGGACGGTCGGTCATGTCTTGAAATCTCCAGGGCCAGAATCATTGGTGCCGGGGGCGAGCACCTGATGGGTCTGAACATGGGGTCATCAGCCTTACAGCGCGCTGGCTGCGGAATTAAACTTTGGTAATTGAGCAGGCCACCGCTGCGGCAGAATAGCGCAGGTAAATAAAGGACTTAAAAGGGAACTAAAGCGGCTTGTCCGGCGCGGATTCCGCCGTCAGCAGGCGTTTCAGGCGCGCCTGCTCGTCGGACGTCAGTCCGGCGGCGGAATCGCCCCCGCCCGCGGCCGGATTTGCCTTGCGCCGTCCGAGGCGCCAGAGCGCAAAACCGCCCAGCAGAAGCGCCAGCGGCGGGGTCAGCCACAGCAGCAGCGTGTGCTCGTTGAGGCGCGGCTTGAGCAGCACGAATTCGCCGTAGCGGGCCACCAGGAAATCGATCACCTGGCGGTCGCTGTCGCCGGCCGAGATGCGTTCACGCACCAAAAGACGGAGGTCGCGCGCCAGCGGCGCCTCCGAATCGTCGATCGACTGGTTCTGGCAGACCATGCAGCGCAGCTCTTTGGAGAGCTCGCGCGCCCTCGCCTCCTTGGCCGGATCCGCCATGATCTCGTCGGGCAGCACGGCCCCGGCCGGCATCGCGCCGAGCATCAGGGCCGTCGCAAGCACGGCGGCTGCAAGCGCGCGCGACCGCATCACTCGGCCGCCTGCAATGCGCGCGCCGCTTTCGCGGGCTTCGGCGCGCCGACCCGCAAGCGGCGGTCGGACAGCGACAGCATGCCGCCGAACGCCATCAGCATCGGTCCCCACCAGATCATCAGCACCAGTGGCTTGTGATAGATGCGCACCGCGATCGCGCCGTCGGCCGAGGTATCGCCGAGCGAGATGTAGAGCTGGCTTGCGCCGCGCGTCATCAGCGCGGCCTCGGTCGTCGAGGCGCCGCGCGTCGTGAAGTTGCGCTTCGAGGGCGTCATCACGCTGACCTTCTCGCCGTCACGCGTCACGGTGAATTGCGCGACCATCTCGCGGAAGTTCGGCCCCTGCCGCGGGTTCAGGCCGTCGAGCCGCAACTGGTAGCCGGCGACGCGGGCGACGTCGTCCGGCTTCATCGCGCCGATATATTCGCTGTTCCAGGTGGTCTCGCAGACGATCCCGATCAGCGCGACGCCGAGACCGGCATGCGCAAACACAGTCCCCCAGGTCGCGCGCGGCAGGCCGCGCGCCCGGCGCAGCGAGAGCGACAGCGGAATCCGGAACAGCGCGATGCGCTCGGCGAGATCGCACAGCGCGCCCATGATCACGAACACCGCAAGCGCAATCGCGAGCGGCGCCAAGGTCGCGCCGCCATAGGTCCACGCCAACACCAGCGCCATCGCAACCAGCGCGACGATGCCGGCCACCATCAGCCGCTGCGCCGCGCCGAGCAGATCGCCGCGCTTCCAGGCCAGCAGCGGCCCGAACGGCACCGCGAGCAGCAGCGGCACGAACAGCGGCGCGAAGGTGAAATTGAAGAACGGCGCGCCGACCGAGATCTTCTCGCCGGTCAGCACCTCGAGTGCCAGCGGATACAGCGTGCCGATGAACACGGTCGCGCAGGCGGTGGTGAGCAGCAGATTGTTGAGCACCAGCGCGCCCTCGCGCGAGATCGGCGCGAACAGCCCGCCCTGCTTCAGCGCCGGCGCGCGCCAGGCGTACAGCGACAGGCTGCCGCCGATGAAGACGAACAGGATCAGCAGGATGAACACGCCGCGTGTCGGATCGGTCGCGAAGGCGTGGACCGAGGTCAGCACGCCGGAGCGCACCAGGAAGGTGCCGAGCAGCGACAGCGAGAAGGTCAGGATCGACAGCAGGACGGTCCAGACCTTGAGCGCGTTGCGCTTCTCCATCACCAGCGCCGAATGCAGCAGCGCGGTGCCGGCAAGCCACGGCATCAGCGAGGCGTTCTCGACCGGATCCCAGAACCACCAGCCGCCCCAGCCGAGCTCGTAGTAGGCCCAGTAGGAGCCCATCGCGATGCCGAGCGTCAGGAAGATCCACGCCATCAGCGTCCACGGCCGCACCCAGCGCGCCCAGGCGGCGTCGATCCGTCCTTCCAGCAGCGCCGCCACCGCGAACGAGAACGAGATCGAGAAGCCGACATAGCCGAGATAGAGCATCGGCGGATGCACGGCGAGGCCGATATCCTGCAGCACCGGATTGAGGTCGCGGCCTTCCAGCGGCGGATTGGCGATGCGCAGGAACGGGTTCGAGGTGATCAGGATGAACAGATAGAACGCGCTGGCGACCCAGGCCTGCACCGCCAGCACATGCGCACGCAGCGACAGCGGCAGATTGTTGCCGAAGGCTGCGACGAGGCCGCCGAACAGCGCCAGGATCGACACCCACAGCAGCATCGATCCTTCATGGTTTCCCCACACGCCGGTGATCTTGTATAGCAGCGGCTTCAGCGAATGCGAATTCTCGTAGACATTGGCGACCGAGAAATCCGAGGTGACGTGCAGCGTCACCAGCGCCGCGAACGACGCCGCGACGAACAGCAATTGGGCGAGCGCGGTCGAACGCGCGACGTTCATCAGCGCCGCATCGCGCCAGCGCGCGCCGACGATCGGCACGATGGACTGGATCAGCGCCAGCCCAAGCGCGAGCACCAGGGCGTAATGTCCACTTTCGGCAATCACCGCACGGCTCCCTGGGTCGGCGCCGCGGAGGCGCTCGGCGTATTGCTTGATTTGGCACCGTAATCGTCCTTCCAGTGGCCCTGCTTCTTCAAGGCGTCGGCGACGTCCTTCGGCATGTAGGTCTCGTCATGCTTGGCGAGCACGGTGTCGGCGCGGAACACGCCGTTCGCGTCGAGCGCGCCTTCGGCAACCACGCCCTGCCCCTCGCGGAACAGATCCGGCAGGATGCCCTTGTAGGCGACCGGCAGCGTCGCGCCGCCGTCACCAACGGTGAAGGTCACGGCGAGATTGTCGCCGCGCTTGAGCGAGCCCTGTTCCACCAGGCCGCCGAGCCGGAAACGCTTACCCGGACCAAGATGCTTTTCGGCGACCATCGACGGCGTCGAGAAGAACACGATGGAATCGCGCAGCGCGTTCAGCACCAGGCCCGCGGCGATCGCAAGCACGACGAGCGCGCAGCCGATCAGTGTCAAACGCCGTTGCTTCCTGGTCATGTTCCATCCTTGCGCATGACATTCTCCGCACTTTTCGGCGTCATGCGTTATCCATCCAGCCCGAGATTCTTCAGCCCCTCATTGAGCTGACGCAACCGGTCGGCATCGTTGCCGACCGCCTGACGGGCATCCGCGAGCGCGCTCATTGCCTTGTCGCGCTCGCCCATCACGAGATAGGCGCGGACCAGCCGCAGCCAGCCCTCGACGTCGTCGCCATTGGTCTTCAGCCGCGTCGCCAGCCGATCGACCATGCCTTTGATCATGGTGCCGCGGTCGGCCTCGCTCATGTCCCTGGCCGCAGCCACCGCACTGTCCGGCAGCGCCGGTGCGCTGACGCCACCGGGTGCGCTGACGCCGCCGGGCACGCTGCCGCCGACCCGGACCAGCGCAGCCTGCACCAGCGGCCGCCACGGCGCGTCCCCCGGGCCCTTCGCCAGCATCTTCTGCCAGAGCGCCGCGGCGTCGGCCTTGCGGCCGTCCTGCTCGGCGGCAAGGCCGAGGAAATAGTTCGCCTTGGCATCGTCGCCGTTCAGCGCGACCGCGCGCTCGAATTCCGCCTTGGCGTCCGCGGTGACGACGCCGCCGGCAGTCCCCATCATCGCCTCGCCGAGATCGGCGCGGCGATCGGCGCTGTCGCCGGCATAGGTGATGGCGTTGCGATAGGCGCGGACGGCGTCATCGTAGCGGCCGAGGCGCGACAGCACCGGGGCCAGCACCGTCCAGCCGCGGCCGTCGGTCGGGTTCTTTTCGAGATGCGCCTCGACCTGGGCAACCAGATTGGCGAGTGGCTGGTTGGCGTCGGCCACCCGGCCGCGCTCGGCGAGCGGAAAGTCACCGAGGCGTGGCGAGCCGAGCGCGAGATAGAAGCTCGAGGCAATCACCGGCAATCCGACCAGGCCGACGATCGCGGCAGTGCGCCGCAGATTGAGGCTGCCCTGCACCGGGGCCTCACGTCCGCTCTGATCGGCGGCGGCCAGCAGCCGGCGGCTGATCTCGACCCGCGCGGCATCGGCCTCGGCGGCGCCGATGATGCCGGCGGCCATGTCGCGGTCGATTTCGGCGAGCTGGTCGCGGTAGACCACGACCTCGCTGCCGCCGGTATCCGCGCGCCCGCGGCGGCTGAGCGGCCACAGCACGGCAAAGATCGCCGCGACCGTCATCAGCGCGAACACAAACCACAGCGTCATCAAGCGGTTCCCGGATGGAACGGCGGCTTCCGGCAAGCCGCCTTAGAATCGCTTTACACTACCGGCGGCGAGCCCGGCAATTGACAATTGCTGGATCGACCGAAGGTCGAAATCAGCCGGTTTCCGGTGCCGTTCCGGCGGTATTGCAACGGCATTTCCGGGCGAAGGCGCGCGCGACCAAAATATCGAAAACAACCCCATGCACAGTAGCCGGCTTCCGCCGGTACTCGATCGACGCTTGACACGTCGGGCAACTCAGTGCCACACTTCCATTATTCCGAAATTGCGCAAATGCTTGTCGTCCCGACCTGCCAGGCTCGTCGGTTTCCCGCCCGCTTTCAGGGCAAAGTGGACACGCGACCCGACCCCGGCAATATCGTCCTGCGACCCTTCTGCGACATCCAGGGATGTTCGCATTAGCGCGACGCGGCGACGGGCGGCGGATGAACGCGTCACGCCGTCACCGAGGATCATTGTTATGCAGCGTGGCATTTGAGCACCCAGGCCGGCTGCCGCGCGGGATGGTAGGTCGCTTCGAGCTGCTATTCGACGGAAACTGGGAGCAGAGGCCGGGCGAAACTGAGTTCGTGGCCATCGGGATCAATCAGGTGGAAGTAGCGCTCACCCCATTCGGCGTCGCGGGGGACAGTAGCCGGCTGGTATCCGGCTGCAAGCGAACGGTCGTAGAGTTTGTCAACATCGGCAACATAAAAGATGATGCGTCCCCACCAGGACCAGCACCGATCGGCAGGCTGGGCGATGAGGTTGAGATAACTCGCACCAGCCCGAAAGCTGGTGAATGACGACTGTTCGCCGCCATGCAGGACCTCAAATCCCAAGGCGCGGTAAAATCGGACAGCCCGTGGCATTTCGTGGGTGCCAAGCGTGACCGCGCTGATCCCCGCGATCATGGAAACAACTCTCCTGCACTATTTCCTGCGTCGTTTGTAGGTAAGACTTCTCTCGCGGTCAGAGTGCGACTGTTTCCTCGACAACATGTTTCAGCGGCGTCCCCTCAGCGGACAGGGTCATTCGCAGTTTGAGCTCGCCACCTTTCACCGCCCCGCTACGCACCAGGTTCTCGATTTCACGCTGCGATGTAACTCCGACATGCTTCAGAAATTTACGGATAGCCATATTGAAGCGGTCTTCATCGAACTCGGCGGTCATGGCTGTTCTCCCTGATCGGGTAGCCAAAGTCTAACACGAGGTGAGCAAACCCCAAACATCGAGGCCGCGCTCGCGTCGCCGCCGACTTCCTCCTTACCTGGATCGCCTACCAACCTCGGCCCGGATCTGAAGACTACACCTGACGCTGCAATGTCGGCACGCTGAGGTGGACCGGACACGGCTGAGCGCGGTCCTCGACCGCTGCTTGTGACCCATCTGCGACATTACCCCTCCGGTACTCCTGCCAATCGCATGCCTTCATAAATGCGCTCACGTTTGGCGAGATAAGCTGGATTATCGCTCGACGGGCTGGCGCGGAAGCGGCGGATGCTGAAATTAGGTTGAAGCGCGAGCCCTGCTTGCGCCGCGGCCCGCGCGTCATCGAGTGCTCCAAGCAGTGCTAGGGCAGCGGCGAGCCCAAGATGCGCAAACGGATAATTTCGGTTGGCGTCGATGCTCCTGCGGAGCCAACAGACGGCTTCCCTATCGGCACTAAGTTGCAACTTAGCGAAACCGACATACTGCATCCACATGAAGGCATGAATGTCGCGGGGAGACAGGCGGAGTGCCTCTAAGACATGCGCCTCAGTGTCCCCGCCGCGACCGAGGAAAATCTTGGCTTGACCGATTAACCCGTGCGCATGGGCCAGATTTCGGTCCAACGCCAAAGCGTGTTGTAGTTCGTCAATGCCCTCGGACACGCGGTTCGTGAAAATTTTTGCTGTTCCCAAATGTAAGTGAGCCAAGGCGTGGTTCGGCGCGAGGGTCAGGACATGCATAACGGCCACTTCTGCTACGGTAAGGTACTTTATCCGATTGTCGGTCATGTAGCCGGCACCAACAATGCCATCAACATGCGCTAAGCCCAGACACGCTTCGATATTGCCGGGATCAAGCGTCAGGGCACGCTCGAAAAAGTGGCGCGCCTGCAAGATATATTCGGAAGTCAACCCCATATTGAGCTTAGCTCTGCCCTGGAAGTACAACTCCATTGAATTGGGATGCGCCGAACGTTGTGCTCTCACGGCCTCGGCTGCGACGAGCTGCGCGTCTAAGGAGTTAGCTAGCCTAGATATGATCTCGTCCTGCATATCGAACAGATCGGCGACGGGTTTGTCAAAGCGGTCCGCCCATAAGTGCGCGCTGGTTTCAGCGTCTACCAGCTGCACGTTGACGCGAAGTCGGCTTTCGTGACGCTGCACGGAGCCTTCTAGCACATACCGGATGTTCAACTCGCGACCGATTTGCTTGAGGTCAACTGCTTTGCCCTTGTAGGTGAATGCGGTGTGTCGCCCGATCACCAATGAGCCGCTGATCCGCGACAAGTCCGTAGTGAGGCTTTCCGTTACACCATCAACGAAATAGTCGTGCTCTGGGTCGCCGTTGAGGTTGGCGAAGGGCAACACAACGATGGAGAGGTGAGGCGATGAAAGCGACATTTGTGCCGTGCCGTCGTTCTGCGCCGCCGAACTAGCCGCCGCAGTTTCGGGCGTCTGCCCTTCGTGCACTACGCCAACGAAGCGAAAGCCTTTGCGCGGCAACGTTTTGATTAGGCGCTGCTTGTCACCATCGTCACCGATTGCGGCGCGAGCGGCATTCAAGCGGGTCGTCAACGCGGCATCTGAGACTATGCGTCCGTTCCAAACTGCGCTGATGAGATCGTCCTTGCTGACGACGCGCTCCCTGTGCCGGATCAAATGGTCTAGTAGATCGAAGACCTGCGGCGTGATGGGAACAGGGATGGTCCCGCGATGTAGCTCGCGACGGTCAGTATCGAATGCGTACTCCTCGAAGAAATAGCGCATCTGGCGATCCCTTAAAGGGCGTTCGATTTTCAGGCTTTAACGCCCTCGAACGCAAAGAATAAGCCGCTGGTAAGGAAAATGTAAGCCGGATGTCAGGCGCGGTGGCTCGTCGTACAGCATGTTCGTCCTGCGAAAAGTAGACAGGACACACGGCAATGAGCACAGTCCAAGAGATCACCAAGTTGCAGCACAGAGCAACTGCCGACCGGCCGGTCTATAGTCCGCTCGAAGCATATTGGAAGGCATTTCAGGAGTGGCGCAAACGCCGGAGGCTGCAAACGGAATTATGCCGCCTGACGGACCGCGAGCTGATGGATATTGGCACGACGCGAGGCGAGATTGACTACGTCGTGTCGAACAGAGATATCGACCCGCGAGGCATACGAGCCGAATGGGTCCAATACCTGCCAACAGTGGACGGCCAAATCCACCCACATTGGGACAAGCACCTCTCAGAAACACGCGTCAAACCTCGCTAGTGCAATGCGCGGAAACCATCGCGGTCTGCTACGCAAGCCGTTATGGCTGCTTCTGGCCCCTTAGCCGACATGACCAAGCGCGCCTGTTTTGTCAGCTTACCGTTGGCAATGCGGACGTTCGTACGGCGGACGGATTTACAAGTACACGCCCTGGTAAGTGGGATTTGGAGCGATTCGAACCGTACCTAGGCTATCGCTACCCCGCGCGCGACGACTTGCGCTCGCCGGTCACGGCGTTTTCCGCCGCCCGGTTCATCAGCGAGGCGTAGTCGTGGCCGAACAGCACTTCGCAGAAGCGGATCGCGGCCTTGACCTGCTGCTGGCGGAAGGCCCGCACCCGGGCATCGCCGCCGCGCAGCGACTGCACCAGCCCCTCGGTCGACTGCTCGACATAATGCTGCAGATCCGAGAAGGTCCGCAGCGTCACCTCGTTGATGGCGAGCTCGCTGGCATAGGTGCGGCACACCGCGACGAAATCGATCAGCGCCGCGGCATCCTCGACCTCGGTCGCATCGATCTTGGCGCCGGCCGTAATGTCCTTGTCGGCGCGCTGGCGCAGGATGCGGCGAACCCGGCCCGGCACGCTGTCGATCTCCGATTGCAGCGCGTTGGAGGTATCGGCACGCACCGAGGTGAGCTGGCGGCCCCAGGTGGAATCGTTGCGCAGATCAAGCTCGGTGCGCAGCCCGCGGACGCCGTCATGCAGCGTCTTGAGCTGCTCGCCGACATAATCGAAATGCCCGCGCCTGATGTCGGTACGCAGGCAGGCCGCAACGAACGACAGGTCATGCAGCGCGATGGTGACCGCGACGCCATACGGCGTTGCCGCGACGCGGAGTTCATCGTCCGAGGCCGCCATCTTGATGGCGAGGCGGACGATCTGCCATGGCGCGGCGAGCCGCTGCGCGATCAGCGACAGCGCGAACGGCAATAGCTGCGGCGTCTGCAGCGACGGCAGCTTGAGCGCTTCGGTCGCTGAAGCGATCTGGGAATCGGCAAATACCCGGATCTGGCTCGGCAGCCGGCTTCCCAGGGTTTCCAGCGCTTCGCGGGCCTGCAGAACGAGGCCGATCGGCAGCAGGTCCTCGACCACGTTTGGCGGGCCGACGCGCGACAGCGCGCGCTGGCGGTCGTCCTGACTTGGCGCCGCGATCTTGAGGATGGCGTCCGCGGCGGCAAGCTGGAACTTGCGCGCGGCGGTCTCCATCGGACCGCTCTCCGTGGCCGCGGCCAACGCCGCCTCGAACGCGCGAGCCGCTTCGGGCGCGCCCTCGCGGGCGAGCCATTGCCAGATCGGCAGCAGCGAGGCGCGCCGGATCTGGCCCGCTCGCGTCGGGAAATTGGTCTCGGCGAGGAACGGCTCGAGCGGCCGGAACAGGAGCCGCGCCGGATCGTCGCTGCGCGGCTGGATCTGCTCGTCCTCCTCGGCCCCGCGCACGATCTTGCGCAGCTGCTCGAGGACCAGATTGGCGACGGCGACGTCATCGCCGCGTTCGACGGCGCGCTCCAGCTCCCGCATCAGCAGCGCCTGCGATTGCGGCGGAAGCTGCGCGAGATAATCCCTCAGCCGCTCGGTCGATTTCTGGCTCATGCCCGGTCGTGAAAGCTTGGTGCCCGGCAAGCGCCGCAGCCCGTCCGCCCGCAATGATAGCGGCGGGCCCGTTAAGAAGCCGTTTAGGAAGAATAGCGGCAGCGCCGCCCAAAAGGCTGCGCCGCGTCCGCAGGGCAAATCACATAGGACGTCTGCGAAGATTGTCCGCGGGCTCCCCTCGCCTCTCCCGCTTGCGGGCAGGGCAATCGCATATGGGAGGAAATGGATTTGTCCGCACCGTCATGGCCGGGCTTGTCCCGGCCATCCACGTCTTTCTTCGCCTGGAAACAAAGACGTGGATGCCCGGGACAAGCCCGGGCATGACGAGTTTGTGGAGCGACCGAGCTCATATGCGATAGCCCTGCCCGCAAGCGGGAGAGGGAGCGCACCGCTTTCGCGGCGGCCGTCCAGCCTAGTTTCATCATGATTCAGACCGCCGGCAGCGTGAGCTCGGCCCGCAGGCCGCCGATCGGCGCGTTGGTCAGGGTGAGATTGCCGCCATAGAGGCCGGCGAGATCGGTCACGATCGACAGGCCGAGCCCGGAGCCGGGTTTCGACTCGTCGAGCCGCTGGCCGCGCCGCGACACCTGGGCCCGCTCGGCTTCCGACAGGCCGCGCCCGTCGTCGTCGACCACAATGCGCAGCCTCGGCCCGGCGCCCGAGGCCTCGGGCGGGACCACGGTCACCTCGACGAACACCTGCGAAGCCGCCCATTTGCAGGCGTTGTCGACGAGGTTGCCGACCATCTCCTCGAGATCCTGCCGCTCGCCGCGAAACCGCGCCGCCGGATCGGCCGTCGCGTCGATCGAGAGGTCGCGATCGCGATGTATCTTTTCCATGGTCCGGCGCAGCGCCTCGATCACGGGTGCGACGTCGGTGATGGTGCTGACGATGGTAGCACGGGCGGCAATCCGCGCGCGCTCGAGATGGTGCGCGACCTGGTCCCGCATCAAATCGGCCTGCTCCAGCACCTTGCTGGCGAAAGGATCGGCGGTATGCGCCGCCGCCTCGTTCACGATCACCGAGAGCGGCGTCTTGATCGCATGGGCGAGATTGCCGACGTGGGTGCGCGAGCGCTCGACGATCTCCCGGTTGGCATCGATCAGCGCATTGGTCTCGCGCGCCAGCGGCGCGATCTCGACCGGAAACCGGCCCTCCAGCCGCTCGGCGCGGCCGGAGCGGATATCGGCAATCGCATCGGAAATGCGCTTGAGCGGCGCGAGGCCGTAACGCACCTGGAAGACCGTGGTCAGCAGCAGCACGACGCCGAGCGCGGCGAAGGTGCCGCCGAGATAGTAGTCGAAGCTGCGCGTCTCATCGAAGATCTCGGTGGCATCGCCGGCGACGCTGACCAGGAACTTTCCGTCGGCGCCGAGATCGACCGGCCGCTCCACCACGCGCAGGCTCTGGCCTTCGGGCCCGTCGACATAGCCGAGGCGGACCCCGGCGGCGGTCAGCTCGGCGCCGTGCTCCTCGAGCTTGGGCAGCTTCTTGTCCCACAGCGAGCGCGAGGCGCGGGTCTCGCCCTTTTCGGTATCGGTCCGGGTGATCTGCCAGTACCAGCCTGACAATGGCAGGTCGAACAGCGGCTCGCCGAGCGACTGGAACTGGCGGTCCGCCGGCTCGTCTGGCGTCGCCACTTCGGCGATCAGGGTACGCAGATAGAGATTGAGCCGCCGGTCGAAGGCGCGCTCGGTCGCGTCGCGATAGACCGACGACAGGATGACGCCCGTGATCGCCAGGATCACCACCACCCAGGCGGTCGCCGAGACGAACAGGCGTGTCGCGAGCGAGCTGCCGCCCATCAAGGCACGAGCTCGAACATCGCGTCAGCGGGCCGCGACAAGGCGAGTTCAGACATGGCGAATCCAGTCCTCCTGGCGCGGATCATGCCAATGCCCGCATCGCGATCAAGCACCTTAAGAGCATGATCCGATTGAATAGGACATGCTCTTATCCCGTTGTTTGGTCCGCGCTTTCTTCACGCGAAGACGTTCCAGCACTACAATCGTCATTCCCCGCACATGCGGGGAATCCAGTACGCCGCGGCCCCTCGATAAAACATCGGCGTCTCGGAATACTGGATCGTCCGCTTTCGCGGACGATGACACCGAATGAAACGCAACTGTAATATTAGGTCGGCGGCGACAGCATGTACCCGAGGCCGCGAACGGTCTGGATGATATCGACTTCCAGCTTCTTGCGAATGCGCCCGACGAACACCTCGATTGTGTTGGAGTCGCGGTCGAAGTCCTGGTCGTAGAGATGCTCGACCAGCTCGGTGCGCGAGACCACCCGCCCGGTGTGGTGCATCAGATAGTCGAGCAGATTGTACTCGTGCGAGGTCAGCTTGATCGGATTGCCGTTGACGGTGACACGCTTGGTGCGGGTATTCAACGCCACCGGCCCGCAGTTCAGTTCGACCTGGGCATGCCCGGTCGCGCGGCGCAGCAGCGCGCGGATCCGCGCCAGCACCTCCTCGAGGTGGAAGGGCTTGGCGACATAGTCGTCGGCGCCGGCGTCGAAGCCCTGAACCTTGTCGCTCCAGCGATCGCGCGCGGTGAGGATCAGCACCGGCATCACCCGCTTGTTCCGCCGCCAGGCCTCGAGCACCGAGATACCGTCCATTTTCGGCAGGCCGATATCCAGGACGACCGCGTCATAGGGCTCGCTGTCGCCAAGGAAATGCCCCTCCTCGCCGTCGAACGCGCGATCGACCACATAGCCGGCGTCCGTCAGCGCGGTGGTGAGCTGGCGGTTCAGATCCGGGTCATCCTCAACGACGAGCAGACGCACATTGGCCTCCGAGAGTGAGCATTGCGATATCCGGCATCAAATGAGGCTTCCCGCCGTGAACGGCTTATGAATGGACCCGCAAGCGCGGCTTATTTTTTCGTCAGTTGCACCATCCCGGGAACCCGCGCAAGCACCCCTGGTTCCCTCCATGAGATGCGCGCGAAATGAGATCGGGTTTCAGTTGAGGGTATCTTGATACCTTAAACTTGAAGACAATTGTTGCTGGCAACCTTCCGGCGGACCAGGGCACCGAGAACATGTCGGGTCATTTACAGTCGACCGGCAAGTTAACCTTCGACGACCATTTTCATGTCGCTGACACGAGCGATGCGCTAATTCAACGGCGGCGCGCCGAGCGCACATGGACCGGGAAGAACGCGTTGCTTGTTTCAAAAATACGGAGGTTCGGCGTGATTGCAGGCTGGCTTGCGCTTGCCTTCATCGCCTTCGTGACACTGTCCCCGATCCAGGACCGTCCCTCGCTATTCCATCCGCAGATCGAGCATTTCGCGGCGTTCGCCGTGATGGCGCTGGCCTTCGTGCTGGGCTACCCGCGGCGCACCGCGCTGATCGTGCTCCTTGTCATCTTCAGCGCGTTCACGCTCGAAGCGATGCAATTCCTGACACCGGACCGTCACGGCCGCCTGATCGACGCGATCGTCAAGGTGGCGGGAGGTCTCGCCGGCGTCGGCGTCGGGCGCTTCATGCTGCTCGTGCTGCGCAACCAGTTCGGCCGGCTGAGGGCGGGCGTGGAGCAGTCCGCGAGCTGAGCGGCCGGCGCATTGCGCTCAATCGCGCTTCGGCGCTTCCGCTGACCTCGTGCCGTCCTGCGCCATGCATTGCTGAAAGAAGTGCAGCCGGTCGCCGTTCATCGGCACGGCCCCCGGTCGCTTGTAGGGGTAGACCATGTAGGCCGCGCGCAGGCAGCGCTTTGCGGTCTCGGCGGCGGGTGCGGCGACGGCGGCACTCGACGCCAGCAGGAGCGCCAGCACGGCGCTGAACCGGACGGACACCCCGCTCACGGCTTCTCGCATTCCGAGTAGAACACGCCATTGGCGGCTGCCAGCCGCTGCAGGCAGTGCCGCTTGTCGGTGACCGCGCCCTCGACCGTGAAATCGTAGGCCTGGGCCTTCAGGATCAGCGCGTAGCGTCCCGGCGGCAGCGGCGCGTCGTCGCGCGGCAGGACCTCGAACATCTGCGGATCGTCCTTGAGCGGCGCCGCGCGGAACGGGATCGAGATGTTGCGGATCACCCAGCTGTCGTCGCCCGGCGAAACAACCGGCTTGCCGGTGGCGTCGAACGTGGTCTGCTGGCTCACATGCGCGATCAGGCGCACATCGATCGGATCGGAGGCGCCGCCAGCACCCTCGCGCCGGAACACGATGAAGCGGAGATGTCCGTCCGGCAATATCGTCTCGCTCGGCCGCGTGATCGCCGCCGAGATCGCCACCCGCGGATCCGGCGCACGCCCCTGGATCAGTTGCAGCTCGTAGAGCTTGCCGTCGCTCTCGGCGTAAACGCCGTACGCGGTCGGCAGCGGCCGTCTCGGCGCCGGCGGCTCGGCCGCAACGGCCGGCGCCGGCACGGCCGCGACCACCGCCGGCCTTTGGGTTTCAGGCGGCGCCGATGCCAGCGTGCCGGCAATCATCGCGCGGGCCGCGGCCAATGACACGCCGCGTTGCTGCAGCAGGACAACGGCCGCGATCAGCCCGAAGAAGGCCAGCATGACAACGTAACGCAACGGCGCCGACGACGACCATCGCGGACGGCGCGACACCGCGGCAGGCTCGACGCGATCGAGGGTCGTGACAAATGCCGCCTCGGCATCGATCCGGGGCGGCGCCTCGATCCGCCGTGCAGCGCCCGCCGCCTCGAGGAATGCGGGCAGCGCCCGCGCCGGCGGCACCTCGAATTTCTCGATCACATTGCTCTTCGTGTGCGCTTCGACGCCTTCGATCGCCACCTCCAGCGCCTGCATCAGACGCTGCTTTTCCGTCGGATCCTCGTGCACGAGCTGTTGCAGCTTCTGACGCGCGAGCTCGTAGACCGCGCTGCGCAGCTGCTGCGGGTCGGCGCTCACGGAATCGATGGTTCGCGCCAGCACCAGCGCGAACTCCACCTCGGGGTGCGCAGGACCGATGTCCCTGACCGTTCTCTGGGCCGGCGTCGGCGTCATAAATGTTAGTCTGGTTTGCCCATAATGTTACAACATTCTATGTGGATTTTACTGTTAACACAAACCACCAGGCCGGCGGATGACGCCACGGTTTGACCGTCCCGATCCGAGCAGCAGCAGGATTCATTGACCCGTTCTCTGCACATCCTGGACCATCGGTTGTTCGCGCCCAAGCGGGACCGCCGATCCTGGCCGGACGTCCTGCTCCTCGCAGGATGGGTCGCGCTGGTCGGCTTCCAGATCGGCCGTCACGTGATGTGGCGCGACGAGGTCCGCGCGCTCACCATTGCCCTGAACGGCGACGATCCGGTCGCCATGCTGAGAGGGTTGCATGGCGAGGGCCACCCTGCCCTTTGGTACCTTCTGCTCCGCGGCGCGCATGCCGTATTCGATCGGGTCGAGGTGCTGCCCGCCGTCGCCTTCGTGGTCGGGCTCATCACGGTCGCACTGCTGATCTTCCGGTCGCCATTCCCGCGGCCGTTGGTCCTGCTGCTGATCACGGGCCATGCGCTGTTGTTTGAATATGTCGTGATGGCCAGAAACTACGGCATCTCAGCCCTGTTCCTGTTCGCGATCGCGGCCTGCTATCGGGCCCACCGAGATCGCGGCGTCCTGATCGGCGCGCTGCTATTCCTGCTCGCCAACACCAACGTCGTCGGCGCGATCATGGCCGGCGCATTCCTGCTGTTCTGGCTGCTCGACCTGCTCGACACCCAACTCGTGAGCCATGGCTGGCGCTGGTCGCCGCCACTCGCCAATTTCGCGATCAATGCAACGATCGCGACGATTGGCGTCGTCATCTGCGCCGTGACGATGCTGCCGACCTATAATGACGCCGCGGCCCGGGATTGGTCGCACGAGTCACCGCTGGCGGCGGCAATCCTTTCGCTGGTGAACCCCGGCGCGACGTCGCTCGGCGCGCTGTTTGCCAATCTGCTGCCGGGGATCGCGGGATCGGTGCTGCTGTTCGGCGCGACGCTCGGGCTGCTGCCGCGACGACCGGCCTTTCTTGCCGCCATCGCCGCGCTGCTCCTGACGTCGCTGTTCTTCGCCGTCGCCGCCAACGGCGCCTACCGACATGCCGCGGTCTGGCTGAGCTTCCTGATCGCGCTTTACTGGATCGGCTGGAGCCGGGTCACCGCGCCATCCGTCTCTCGCGCATGGCTCGACCGGCGCTTGCCGGCGATCGGACGCGTGTCGCTCCTGCTGGTGCTCGCGATCCAGACCGCCGCCGGCATCAACGATTTGCGCAACGCAGTGACCGGCGTGGTCGCGAGCCGCAGCGCCGATCTCGGCCGCCTGATCGCCTCGCGCGCCGATCTGGCTGACGCGGTCATCCTCGGCGAGCCGGAATGGCTGGTCGAGGCGCTGCCCTATTACGTCAAGAACCCCGTCTATCTCGCGCGCGACCACAAATTCGGCAGCGTCGTGATCTTCTCGCGCAAGGGCAAGATGGACAGCGATCTCGGCGAGACCCTGCGCCTTGCCCGCGAGCTTCGCGACACGAGCCGCGCGCCCGTCATCGTCCTGCTGGCCTACCGCCTCGATGAGATCACGCCCGACCGGATCTACGACGAAGGCAAGGACTGGCGGACGTTCCGTGCCTCAGCGGCGCAGATCCGCGATTTCCGCGAAGCGACCACAATGCTCCGCCGCTTCGGCCCCGCCAAAACCGACGAGAGTTTCGACGTCTACCTCCTCAACTAGGCGATCGATCAACGACGACAGAAAAGGACCGCGCGATGGCGCTGATGGACAGCAAGGTCGAAGCCGGCAAGCCGCCGGCCGCAAGCATCCGGCAGTATCTCGCCATCCTGCGGCTCGATCACAGCACCAAGCACATCTTCATCGTTCCCGGGATTGTCCTCGCCTGGCTGTTGCGCGGCCCGAGAGGCGAGCATGTTGCAAGCGCGATCGTCCTCGGCCTCGTGGCCGCGATCTGCATCGCGTCGGCCAATTATGTGATCAATGAATGGTTCGACCGCGACTTCGACCGGCATCACCCGACCAAATCGCAGCGCTCCGCGGTCCAGAGTGCGATGGACGGCAAGATCATCGGAATCGAGTGGCTGCTGCTGGTCGCGCTCGGCCTCGTCTGCGCATCCGCGAGCAGCCGCCTGATGCTGTTCGCAACCGGCATCTTCGCCCTGCAGGGCATCGTCTACAATGTCCCGCCGCTGCGCAGCAAGGACAAGGCCTATTTCGACGTCATCTCGGAATCCGTCAACAATCCGCTGCGGCTGTTGATCGGCTGGGCGATGATCGACCCGACCTCGCTGCCGCCGGGCTCGGTGATCCTGTGCTACTGGTTTGGCGGCGCGTTCCTGATGGCGGCCAAGCGGCTGTCCGAATATCGCGAGATTGCCGCGTCCCATGGCAGGGAGCTGCTGGCGCGCTACCGCGCGAGCTTCGCGCACTATACCGAGGTGTCGCTGACGGCCTCGTGCCTCAGCTATTCGCTGTTCTCGGTGTTCTTCCTCTCGGTGTTCCTGGTGAAGTACCGCATCGAGTATGTCCTTGCGATGCCGCTGGTGGTGATGCTGTTCACCACCTACTTCTCGATGTCGACATCGCCGGGGTCGTCGGCGCAGAAGCCCGAGAAGCTCTACGGCGAGCGTGGCCTGATGCTGCTCGTGCTGGCGCTGGTCGCCGTCTTCCTGGTGGCAAGCCTTGTCGACATGCCGTTCCTCGCGCGATTGGCCGAACAGCACTACATCACATTGAACTGAGGCCCTCGCGGCTTGATCGTTATTCGAGCATGATCTCCGCGCAAACGCGCTCCGCGTTTGTCGCGAGGGAAAACCGCTTCGCACTTTGCGCTGACGCGGCCCTCCGGGTCCGGATCATGCTCACCGCCGGCGCGGATGCGCCTTCTGATGCCAGGCCCAGGCCGAGCGAATGATGTAGCCGAGATCGGACCGGCTGGCCTTGAAGCCGAGGCCGCGCTCCGACCTGGAGGGATCGGCCACCAGGATCGGCGGATCGCCGGCCCGGCGCTCGCGCACCACGCTCGGCACTGCTTCACCGGTCTCGGCGCGGATCGCGTCGAGCACCTGGCGCACCGAATAGCCGGTGCCGGTGCCGAGATTGAACACACCGCCGGCGTCTCCCCTCAGCAGCAACTCGAGCGCCGCGATATGGGCGCTCGCGAGGTCATCGACATGGATGTAGTCGCGCACCGCGGTGCCGTCAGGCGTGTCATAGTCTTCGCCGAAGATGGCAAAGTCCGGCACGTGCCCCAGCAGCGCCATCAGCGCGCGCGGAATCAAATGCGTCTCGGGATCGCGGAGTTCGCCGATGGTGACGGAGGCATCCGCGCCGCAGGCATTGAAATAGCGCAGGCAGACCGAGTTGAACCGATAGGCCGCGCGGTAGTCGGCCAGGATCTGCTCGATCATGAACTTGGAGCGGCCGTAGGGATTGACGGTCGGCCCTGCGGCACTCTCGGGAATTGGATCGCGTCCGGCGTTGCCGTAGACCGCGCCGGTGCTGGAAAACACCAGGCGGTCGCAGCCCGCCTCCCGCATGCCGCGCAACAGGCCGAGCGTGCCGGCAACGTTGTTGGTGAAGTACTTCTGCGGATCCGCCACGGACTCGCCGACCGCACTGAACGCAGCGAAATGCATCGCGGCGAGCGCGTTGTGCTCGCGGATGGTGGCGGCGATCTTGTCGTGGTCGGCGACGTCGCCGATCACGAGCGGCCCCCATCGCACGAAATCACGGTGACCGGTGGACAAATTGTCGTAGACGACCGGCAGAAACCCGGCCTCGGCAACCGCCTTGGCGCAATGGGACCCGATATATCCCGCGCCACCCGTGATCAGGATCGAACCCCTGCTCGCCATTGAAAGTGTCGTCCCTGCGCGAACCAATCCCGCGCCTCAACCGGCGCAGTGATCGCATCGGTACGACATTCCGTCCGAGGCGGCAAAATGACGATGGGAATAGCGTTAAGACCGAACGGATTTGCAGCCGAAGCGACGGCTAGCGCGACCCCAGCGGCACGTTGGTCCGTTGACCGACCGGCGGCGCGTGCCGCGACGGTCTGCCATAGGGGTAAGCCGGTGTTGCCGGCGGGACCGGCTGGGTCGCCTGCGGCCGCGACGTCGGAACGCCGCCGCCCGGTCCATCGATCGAATAGCGCGTTCCGCCCTGCGTGGTCTGTCCGGTGCCCTGTGCAAGCACCGGCGTGGCTAGGGCGACGACCAGCGCCGCTGTTGTGACAAGACCGGCCAGCTGCATGTCGATGCCTCGATGGGTTGGACCGGAGTCAACCGTTGATGCCTCCAATCGTTCCGGCAATGTCGCCGCATCGCTCTGACGATCGTCTCTGATGCGAAAAATGGCGCGGCGAAATGTCTCGCCGCGCCATTCTCGATCGACGGGGCTCGTTCAGAAATTCAGGCGCCGGCCTGCGCGATGGCGGCCCAGTGATCGGGGTTCGCCGGGGTCTGCATCCTGACCCAACGATAACGCGCCTGCGACCAGCTGCGGATCTGCGCATTCAGATTGTCGAGCACGATGTCTCCACCCCTGGCGCGGACCACCAGCACGAGATGATGCTCGCCGGAGGAGGTCACAACCTCGCTCAGCAGAAGGTCGCGCATCGGCCAGCCGCGCGCCAAAAGCTCGTGGCGCTTGCTGACCGCATAATCGTTGCAATCGCCGCGCGCCGGATTGATCAGCCATTCCTCGCCGGCGAGGCCGCGTTCGTTGCGCTGGGGCACGATGCTTCGATTGACCGAAGCATTGACCTCGATCAGGTCGGCGATGCGCTGCTTGGTCAGGCGTGTGGCGCCGCCACGGAACACCATCCGGGCGCGGGCTTTCGGCTTGCATTCGTCGGCATAGCGCATGCAGAACATGGTGTAGGCCATCGGCGCTAGCGTCGGCTCGCTGAAGCGGATCTTCTCGATCACGCCGCGCAGCGGCAGCGGGAATCCGACCATTCCAGCCTGGGTGTTCTGCGCGCTTGTCCCGAGCGCAAGGACGGCCAGAACCAGGGCCATCACTCTCTTGACGTTGTACATTCTTCACTCCCCACAGTGACGGGAAGCATGTACGGGAAATGTCTTGAGCTTGGGCTCAAGCGCGCGGCGGCATTTGTTTCAAATGCGAGCGTGCGCGCGAGCAGTCCGTTAACCAAGCCGTTTCAGCGGACGCCGTCAGATCAAGCGCCGGTTGCAGCCCGAAATCTCTCGTTCCCATGCCGGCATGGTTGGCCTGTCGTGAAAGCCGGCGCCCTCTGTTAAATCGCCACCCGCTGCCTGGGCGCGATCCCGCACCAGCTCATCACGAGGTCGGCAAGCATCTTGATCTCGAGATCCGCGGGCGTCCCGCCGGCGAAATCGGCGACCGATTGCCCCAAGGCGACGGCGCGAACATAGGCCGAGCGACTGCCGATCATCGGCCCGATCTCCTCGTCGAGCGTATCGAGTTCCTCGATCAGCTGCTGGCCTTCGAGCGTGCGCTGGTCGACGCGGTTCGGCACGATCATGGCACGGAGCGCCGTTCGCCGCGTGGCACGCACTTCCCGCACGATGTCGAGCGTCCGCGCGGTGGCCTCGATATCAAGGCCGGACGGCGTGCATGGCATCAACACGATATTGGCGACCGCGAGCACGGCGCCCAGCACCCGATCGTTCGGCGCGGAGTCCACCACGATGATCTGATGCGGGATCTGGCGCATCAGCTTGGCCCATTCGGCGACCGGCCGGGTTTCCGGATCAAGCTGGTAGACGGGGAACGACAGATTGCCGGGCTCGGCCCAGTGACACGCGGACGCCTGCGAGTCGGCGTCGACCAGTCCCACCACGCCCGTGCGCCGATCCAGTTCCGCGGCGAGCAAGACCGCAAGGGTCGTCTTTCCGACCCCGCCCTTGCGCTGGGCAACCGAGATGACAAGCGGCATCGCAAACTCCTGGCGTTATCCCCCGTACGTGCGCGGGAGGACACCTTCATCAACGAGCGTCAGCATCCGCGGCAGACAGACCCGCTTTGCGTCGTAATTGTCCCGCACGAAGCTGCGCGCCTTCATCCGCATCTTCTTGAAGGCCTTGGGCCGTGACAGCACCGAGAGTACCTGATCCGACAACGCATCAATATCAAAAAACGGCACCAGCAGGCCGTTGCCGTCCGAGATGATATCGCGAAGCGGGGCGGTGTCGGACGCCACCACCGCACATCCCGCGCTCATCGCCTCCAGCAGCGACCAGGACAGCACGAAGGGATAGGTCAGATAGACGTGCACCGAGGAAATCTGCAGCAGCTCGAGATACGGTTCCCGAGGAATCCGGCCGAGGAAATGCACCCGGCGCAGGTCGATGTCCGACTTGATCTCGTCCAGGAACATCGACTTCCAGCTTGAGCCCTTGGGCGGATTCGCGCCGTAGGATGTTCCGCTGCCGCCGACGATCACAACCTGCGCATTCGGCCGCGCGGCGAGGATCCTCGGCAGGGACCGCATGAAGACATGGAATCCGCGCACCGGCTCGAGGTTGCGCGAGACGTAGGTGATCACCTCGTCGTCCGCCGACAGCGTCGCGCCGTTCGGAAGCTGAAACCGCGCGACCGGATTGGGCTTCACCTCGTCGGTGTCGACGCCTTCGTGGATGACCTCGATCTTGCTCTGAAACTCGGCGGGAAAGGTCGATCGCTGCCATGGCGTCGGCGAAACGCCCGTATCGCACTCCGTGAGCGCCAGCAGCGTGGTCGCATTCTTCAGATGGAGCGCGACATTGCCATCAAGGCCCGTCATGGGAAACTCGGGATCGAAGCCGACGTCCCTGCCCTCGGCACCGTAATAGAATTCGCAATAGAGGATGATCCGCGCGCGCGGAAACATCGTGCGCAGCGGCAGCGTCTCGCCCCAACCGGGATGCGCGAAGATCAGGTCGGGCACGAAGCCCTGCCCCGACAGCGACGACAGCGCGTACAGAACCTCTTCGGCACGCCGCGATTCGACATCGAAGCGCCGGGCAAACGGATGGACGACGGCGGAATCCGTCTTGGTCGTCGAATATTTGAGCAGCCGGATATCCGGCGTCGTGCTCGCGGTCGATGAACCGACGGCAACGACCCTGTTGCCGGGCTGCTCTGCGAGCGCGCGCGCAATGTGGCGGTACTGGGCTGGAAAGTTATTGTGGACGAACAGGACGTTCATTGGCGGGCGAGCGCGCCCCCCGGCCGCGCGGTCTTCGATTGGGGTCAGGGTCTGCATCATCACCGGCGGTGTGTCATCGATTGGCGAGCGAAACTATCTTACCGGATTAACATTAAGACCCCTTCTATCACACAGATTTTTGGGGCACACTGCAGGAGACTTATCAATCCATTCCGTTAGGCTCGCAGGCGACAATGAACGAACAGATTCAGCAGAAAACCATTGATCTGGCACGGGGTCTCTTCCTGGTTCGGTACAATGGCGCAGATGATAAGGTGTCACCTCCGGTGGTGCGCGTATACGCGGATCGTGCCAGTCTTAACAATTGTAATATCATTACCGGGCCGGACGTGGTCAATGGAACCCTGTTCGCGCCCGAGACCGCGCTGGTCGTGTCGGTCGCGCGGCCGAGCCGCCTGATCGTCGAGGTCACCGCGGGGCGCGTCGGCGGGTCGACCGCCGCCAATATCAAGATCGAGCCGCTCACCCAGGGACAGCCGGCTGAGCAGCCGGCCAGCCAGCCATTCGACATGTTCGAGCCGGAGGCTGGCCCCGGCGAATTGAGCGACCTCAAGCTGCTCGCGCATGTCGCGGGCCTCGGCGACGTGACGGTCGGCTCGAATGTCTGGATTGCCGGACCGTCCGCTCCGGCGCGGATCGAGGGTATTTCGCTCGAATGGCCCAACAAGCCGCACGATCTCCAGCTGCAATATGCCGTCAAGTTCGCCAGGCCGCAGCGGGGCGACAACCAGTTCGTTCCTCTCGGAACTTTTGCCGGAACCCGGGGACGCGCATTGGCCATCACGGGGTTCTCGCTGGAGGCCACGGGTCCCGGCGCGGATCGCTACGCCATCGCGGCTGAAACCATCTTCCTGGGGGCTCCCGCCCTGCGGGTCACCGGGAACCGGATCGTGGTGTCGGGTCCTTCGGGACGGGAACCGCTGGTGGGCCTCAAGCTCAATCTTGAGGAGCGCCGGGTGCAGGCAGCCCCTCTCGCGCCCCAGCAGCCGAGGCGGGTCGAGCCCGCCGCTCCGATGCCGCGCCACGAGGAACCACGCCTCGAGGGACGGGTGCGGGTGTTCCGGAGCCGGCAGGGCGCCGTCAAGACGGCAGGCTGACCATGCGGGCAGATAAGGGCGCCACTTGACCGCCGACGCGCGCAGGATCGCCTTTACGTCCAAAACGCTCCACCACGTCGATCTCGAGCGTGCCGCTGTCGGGGCGCTCGAGGCGCGTGATTTCCGCCTGGCGTTCGCGCTCGCCGACCGCCGCTGCCGGATCCTGCCGCATCCGGGCGCCCGCGCCCATCTGCTGCGCGCGGAAGCGCTGTTTCACCTCGATCTCAGGGATGCGGCGATCGCCGGCGTGGCGAGAGCGCTCGAGCTCGAGCCGGACGATCTGGTCGCTGCCCGCCGAATGATGGCTTGGGGCGACGACCTTCAGCAGATCGAGGCGGCGCGAAGCGTCACGCGGCGTGATGACGATCCGGATTCGGTCAGGGGCGCCCTGCTACTGCTCGAACAGAGCGGCCAGGACAGCTGCGCCCGCATCGACTTTCTCGATGAAGAGGTGAAGGGATGGGTGACGTGGCGCGGGCCGGACGACCCGCACCTTTCGCTGGCGCAGGCGGATCAATCCAGCATGATCCAGCTTCCCGCCGATCCACGCCACAGATTCGCGCGTGACGGGAGGCAGGCTGCGAGCTTCCGTCTGATCCGGCCCGCGTCCGCGACCTCGCAGCGCCTGCAGATCACGCAGGCGGACCGGGTGATCGCAAGTGTTCAACTCCCGGCCAACCGCGTTCCGGATCACCGGGCCGCACCACGCCGGCCGGCTCGCCTTCGAAACGGCGAACCTCCTCCGCTCACCATCATCATCCCGGTATACCGGGATCTGGCCGCGACACGAGCCTGCATCGACAGCGCGTTGAATGCGCTCGCCTGCACGCCGGGCTCGACCATCGTCGTCGTGGATGATGCGTCGCCCGAGCCCGACATCAAGCGCCTGCTCAACGAGCTCGCCGCCGAGTTCCGCATCCGGCTGCTGACCAACGAGCACAATCTTGGCTTTGTCGGCGCGGTCAACCGTGCGCTCGGCGAGACCGGCGCCGGCGACGTCGTGCTGCTGAACTCGGACACGATCGTGCCGAAATACGCGCTGCAACGCCTGCGAAGCGCCGTGCAATCGACGCCGCGCGTGGGCACGGCGACCCCGCTGTCGAACAACGGCGAATACACCAGCTTTCCAATCCCGAACCGGTCAAATCCCCTGCCCCCGCCCGGCGAGATCGAATTGCTGGATGAACTTGCAGGCAGGGCAAATTCCGGGATTGCGATCGACATCCCCAACGGCATCGGCTTCTGCCTCTACATTACCCGCGAATGCCTCGACGCCGTGCGCGAGCTCTCCGATGACTTCTATCGCGGCTATCTCGAAGACGTCGACTTCTGCCTGCGCGCAGCGGAGGCCGGCTTCCGCAACGTGTGCATTCCTTCGGTCTTCGTCGGGCACGAGGGCTCGCGCTCGTTTCTGGGCGAGAAGCGTTCGCTCGTGATGCGAAATCTTCGCGTTCTCGAACACCGTTACCGGCGCTATGCGACGGACTGCGCCGCATTCCTGCTTGCCGATCCACTCCGCGATTGCCGGGCCGCGCTTGAGCTCAAGCTGCTCACGAACCAGCAGGTCGCCGCCGGCCCATCCGTCATCCTGTGCGGCTCGTTCGCCGGCCGCGCAATTGCCATCGAACGCTGCCGGCAGCTGGCTTCAGAGGGTCAGCACGGCCTGGTCGTGCAGATCCGCTCCGAGGGACAACGCCAGTTGGCGGCGATGTTCGATCCGGATGGCGGAGCGCCGCAGTCGATCGCACTCGATGTTGCGACGCCTGAGGGCCGCGAAGCTCTTCTGACGTTTCTCGCCGATCTCGGAATCCGGTCGCTCGAGATCGCAGAGCCGAACCGCATTCCCGGCGCATGGCTGGTGCAGCTCACGCAACGCTTTGCCTACGACCTCCTGATCACCGACACCGCGCTTGCGATGCGCGCGGCGGTTGGATCAGGCGTTGATCCGGATTGGACAAGCCTGGTCGCCGGGGCGCGGCGCGTGACTGCGATCGGTGACGACGGCGCAGCCTTTTCGAAAGCCGTTCTCGGCCTGCAAGCGGTGAGGCTGAGCGACCCGCCTGCGCCGCCGGCGCTGTATCCCGCCGTGAGCGGCCCCGCGCGTCTCGGCCTGCTGGTCCTGCACGCCAACGCCGCGGAATTTCGCTTCATACGAGCGTTGAGCGATCAACTGGCCGACGCCGACGAAGAGGTCGAGATCATCGTGCTGGGGAGTACCCTCGACGATCTCAAGCTGATGCAGCGCACCAATGTCATTGTCACCGGCGATATTGTCGTCGACGACGTCGCCACGCTCATCGAAGGTCACGGCATCACGAAATTGGTTCTCGACATCGGCGAACCGGCGTTTGGCCATCCATTGGTGGACGCGCTGCTGGCAACCGGGCTGCCGATCGCCGCGACGGAATGGAGCCCTACTCCCCCGGGGCATGGCCGAAGCACGGACCTGAAGCTGCAGCCGGGCTTTGATACCGATGCAACGATTGCTGCCGTACGCGACTGGGTGGTCGAGGACGTCCTGCTACAACCCGATCGGAGGAGCGGTCGGCACCGGCGGCAGGTTGGCGCGCGGCTTCCATGATCGCGGCGGCCATGCAAGCGAAGAGAACGGCGTCGAATCCAGCCCCAGCAGCGGGCTGTAATAGGGATCGTCGAGCAGCACCTCTCCCCACTTCGCGCGCAGGATCGACAGCTCGCGCCTGAAGCGTGCCCTGCGATCCGGCGCGGAATCGCGACCGCGGCTTGCCGACTCCAAATGAACGAGTTTCGCGTCCGGCGTGAACACGATCCGCTTTCCGAGCTGGCGCAGCTTCAGGCACAGATCGATATCGTTGAAGCTGATCGGAAAGCGGATCTCGTCCATGCCGCCGACGGCCACGAAGTCGCGCTTGCGCATCAAAAGGCACGCCCCCGTCACCGCCGAACATTCGTGCGCCACCTGAAGCAGATCGCCATAGCCGGGATCGCCATCCATCCGGTCGTTGAAGGCGTGCGCGGCCGAGAAATTGGCCCCCAGCACCACTCCGCCGTGCTGCACGACGCTGCTCGGCCAGAGCAGCTTTGCACCGACGGCTCCGACGTCGGGAGCCGCGAGCCGCCACAGCATCTCCGCCAACCAACTGTCGTCGAGCGCCTCGACGTCATTGTTGAGAAAGCAGATGTTCTCCGTATCGACGCAAGCGACGGCAGCGTTGTTGATGAATGCGAAGTTGAAGGGCCCCTCGACCGAGATGACGTCGATTTCCTGCCCCGACAGGCCATCCAGATAGTCCAGCGTTTCCGGCTCGGTTGAGCTGTTGTCGACGACAAGGATCCGGGCGTTCGTCTCATTTGCCGCCGGCATGACCGTCTCGATGCATCGCTTGAGCAGCTCGGCGCGATTTCTGGTAGGGATGATGATGGTGGTGCGCTCGTTCCAATCGACGGCGCGCTTGACCTGAACGGCCGGAAGAAGACCCGCTTTTCGCGGCTCGACATTGGTCTCGATGCCGGCCCTGGCAAAATACGCCTTGCTTGCGGCGGCCAGTTCGGAGGTTGCGGCCGATGCATCAATCCGCGGCAACGCCGCAACCGATCCCGGAAGATGATAGGTTCGACCAGGCTCCATGCAGCAAAGGAAGATGTCGTAGAGCGACGTCGCCGATCGCAGCGCGTCCAGGGCACGTTCCCGGCGCACTGCAAAACAATACGCCCCATAGCCCTGCTCGAGCGCGCGCTCGAGATCGAATGCCGAAAACGCCAGCGGCCAGACAGCGCCGGCGCCCGCAGCAACTTCGACGTCGCCATAGACGAGATCGCAGCCGGGTTCGGATGCGAACAGATCGGCGAAGCGCTGCAAGGCGTCTTCCGCGAGGATCGTTCCGCTCAGACAAAACACGAAGAACGCGCTGCCGGCGGCATCGCCGTCGACAAACTCGCGCGCTGCTTTTGGATCGAATTGACTGAACGCCCGCGCCGGCAGGGACACCGCCGACCAGGCCGAATGCCGTTGAGCTTCGAGGCTTTCGATGCTCTCGTCCACCCTGACGTCGCCGATCAGGACGACCGCCGCCTCGGATGCGACGTCAGACTGTTCAGATTGTGCCGTCGGCGAGAAGCGCTCCTTCCAGCCGCGATAGGCGTGAAACGGCATCGAGGCCGGCAGCACCCGGTCAAACAGCTCTCCACGAAGCCGCTCGCTATCCCAGCGCCCGAGATCCGCGAGTGTTTGCTCCAATCCGCGATCGAAAGCGACAAAGGAAATCGGCTCCGAGATCAGGCTCCGTCCCGAAATCGTCCGCGCGGATAGTCCGCGCATGCGGCCATCCGCAAAATGCTCGGGCAGATGAAAATCGATCCGGCGGCCGACG
Organism: Bradyrhizobium ferriligni; assembly: GCF_056837965.1. NCBI lineage: Bacteria > Pseudomonadati > Pseudomonadota > Alphaproteobacteria > Hyphomicrobiales > Nitrobacteraceae > Bradyrhizobium > Bradyrhizobium ferriligni. Next base: position 73,468 of record NZ_JBXEJO010000011.1, on the reverse strand, counting down.
CCGAACTCGCCGCCCCGCGCGACGTTGGTCCACCCGGTCGGCTTCACGGTCATCACCGGGCGCTGCGCGATCAGGATTTCGATGTCCTCGTCGATGTCCTGAGCAAGCCAGCCTTCGAAGCGCAAACCTCCGACCCACTCGATATCGCCGATCCGGTGCCAGCGCGCTTCCGGCGCGGCGACATCGCAACGAATCGGAGCCCCGACCGGACTGCCGATATTTGCCAGCCTTGCCTCAATGATCGTGGCGTTCGCGCTGACCTGATCCTGCACGTTGAAGGTAAAGCCAAATCGCGCATCGCCGATCCCGGCGTCGGCAAGCTCCGTTACAAACTCGTCACACAATGATGACATGTATGGCTCGCCGTCGACGAGCAGGTCGACGGTGTAGCGTCGGCCGAGATCGGCGCGATCGTAGACGAACCCGGAAAACGTCGTGCGATCGCATTTGGAGAACTGCGTTTGCAACGACGCGTATCCAGCTCCCGAGGGCTTCTGCTTGCCAATCGTCTTCGTGCTCATGTCCACCCCTGAAACGGCGGCTCGATTGTCGGTCGATTTCAAGTTGAGAATGTGTCCATGGTGCGCCCGAGGTGACTAACGGGCGCTCAGCTGCACCGAGGCGATCACCGTTTGCACAAAAAGCCGCCGAGCTCCAACACAAACTATACGCTATAAAACTTGGCGTTATCGGCGCCATTTGTGCTAGTGCTAACTCCTCCTCTCCACACTGATCGACGAGCGGATTCATGAAGATTGCAATGGTTGGAACGGGATATGTAGGTCTCGTGTCCGGAGCGTGTTTTGCCGATTTCGGCCATCAGGTCGTTTGCGTCGACAAGGACGCCGGCAAGATCGAAGCCCTGAAACGCGGCAAGATCCCGATCTACGAAACTGACCTCGATAAGCTCGTCGAGACCAACGCCGCGGCCGGACGGCTGACCTTCACGACGGAGCTCGCGGGCGCCGTCGCGGACGCCGATGCCGTGTTCATCGCGGTCGGAACGCCCTCGCGGCGCGGCGACGGCCATGCGGACCTGAGCTACGTCTATGCTGCTGCCAAGGAGATCGGCGCAGCGCTCAAGAAGTTCACCGTGGTGGTGACCAAGTCGACCGTGCCCGTTGGCACCGGCGACGAGGTTGAACGCCTGATCCGCGAAACCAATCCCGACGCCGATTTCGCCGTTGCGTCGAACCCCGAATTTCTGCGCGAAGGCGCCGCAATCCAGGATTTTCGTCACCCCGACCGCATCGTCGTCGGCACCGAGGACGATCGGGCCAAGAGGGTGATGGGCGAAGTCTATCGTCCGCTCTATCTCAACCAGGCGCCGATCCTCTATACCGCGCGACGCACGGCTGAATTGATCAAATACGCCGCAAATGCCTTCCTTGCCACCAAGATCACCTTCATCAACGAAATCGCCGATCTCTCCGAGAAGGTCGGGGCGAACGTGCAGGAGGTCGCGCGCGGCATCGGGCTCGACAACCGGATTGGAACCAAGTTCCTGCATGCCGGTGCCGGCTATGGCGGCTCCTGCTTCCCGAAGGACACCCGTGCGCTGTTCAAGACCGCGCTCGACCACGACGTCCAGCTGAAAATCGTCGAAGCCACGCTGACCGCGAACGACAACCGCAAGCGCGCGATGGCGCGCAAGGTCGCCAACGTGCTCGGCGGAGAGCTGCGCGGCAAGACCATCGGCGTGCTTGGCCTGACCTTCAAGCCCGATACGGACGACATGCGCGAGGCCCCCTCGATCCCGCTGATCAACGGCCTGATCGACTTCGGCGCCAAGGTTCGCGCCTACGATCCCATCGGCATGGAGCAGGCGCGCAAGGAATTGCCGGAGATCGAGTACTGCAAGGATGCCTATGAATGCGCGCGCCAGGCGGATGCGCTGGTGATCGTGACCGAGTGGCGCCAGTTCCGCGCGCTCGATCTCAAGCGCATCAAGCAGGAGATGAAGCATCCGGTCGTCGTCGACCTGCGCAACATCTACCGTCCGGACGAGATGGCCGCGCACGGCTTCACCTACGACAGCATCGGTCGGCCGCGCTGAGCGCTCGCGCCTGACGACAATAGCCGCCGGTCGGTTCAATCCTGGAGCCTTGGTTCTGATCAAATCAGAACCAAGGCTCTCTTCTTGTCTGACACGATTTTTTTCACGCGCACCGGCATCCGCTTCCGAAGCCGCCCTAGAGCTTTTCCCGTTCCGATGGAATCGGAACGGGGCTCTAGATTCTTGTTTTGACGCGTTTTCTTCACGCGAATCGGCATCCACTTCGCTCGAAAACGCTCTAGGCGTGGGCGGGCGCGCCGAGCTGGACAAATGCATCCAGTTCGCGCGCCAGCGCTTCCTGCCAGGTCGGCATCGCCACGCCGAACTGCGCCTGCAGCCGCGACAAGTCCAGCCGCGAATTGCCCGGACGCACCGCCTTGGTCGGAAAATCGGTCGCTGCGATCGGAGCGATATTCTCGACCGCCAGCGTGACGCCGCGAGACCTCAGCCCGCCGACAATGGCGGTTGCGAAGCCGTGCCAGCTGGTTTCGCCGGCGCAAACGAGATTGACGACACCACCCCTGCGCACGAGCTGATCGTGCAACGTGGTGAGGTTCGGCAGGACGATGCCGGCGACCGCACTGGCGATCGCTGATGCCGTGGTCGGCGCACCGATCTGATCGGCCACGATCCGTAGTTCCTTACGCTCGCCGGCGAGCCGCGCGATGGTGCGCAGGAAATTCGTGCCCTTTGCGGCGTAAACCCATGAGGTGCGCGCGATCAGATGCGCCCCGCCTGCCGCCTGGATCGCGACATCGCCGGCAAGCTTGCTGGCGCCGTAGACCGACAGCGGTTCGGTCGGGCTGTCCTCGCGCCACGGCCTGTCGCCCGAACCATTGAAGACGTAGTCCGTGGAGAAATGCACCAGCGGCACGCGGTTCGCCGCAGCCCATTTGGCGATTACTTCAGGTCCCTTGGCGTTGACCAGGAACGCCAGCTCACGCTCGTCTTCGGCGCGATCGACGGCGGTATAGGCCGCCGGATTGATGATGAGATCGGGCTTCAGACTCTCAAGCTGGCTCGTCAACATCTCCGGCTTCGACAGATCGAACTCCGCGGTGGGCGGCGCGATGATCGTGGCGTGGCTTTCCAGCAGAGGCTTGAGCGCACTGCCAACCTGGCCGCGTGTTCCCGTCAACAAGATCCGCATCAGATTTGTCCATAGGTCGGAAGATTGCTGGCGTCGGCCAGGAGCGGCGCGTCCGCATCCTTGGCCGACAGCTGTGGCTTGTCGACGCCCCATTTGATCCCGATCGCGGGATCATTCCACCGGATCGAGAGCTCGTCCTTGGGGCTGTAGAAATCGTCGCATTTGTAGAAGAAGTCGGCGGTCTCCGAGAGCACCACGAAGCCGTGGGCGAAGCCGCGCGGCACCCATAATTGCCGGCGGTTGTCCTCGCTCAATTCGACCGCGACATGCTTGCCGAAATTCGGACTGCCGACGCGCACGTCGACGGCAACGTCCAGCACCTTGCCGCGCAGCACGGTCACGAGCTTGCCCTGGGTGAGCGGGTTTTGCAGATGCAGCCCGCGCAGCACGCCATAGGCCGAGCGGGACATGTTGTCCTGCACGAAGGGACGCGTGATGCCGTGCTCGACATAACGCGGAGACTGGTAGGTCTCGAGGAAGAAGCCGCGCTGGTCGCCGAACAGCTTCGGCTCGACGATCAGGACTTCAGGAAGCTCGGTCTTGATGACGTTCATCTAACATTTGTTCCAGTTTGACGCGCTTGAAATGTTAATTTCCCTCTCATAACAAACTTGTGCAGCGCACGCTATATGTTATGTTCTGATAGTCAAATTGTGAGGGACCATGAAAGGCATTATCCTTGCCGGTGGCACCGGCTCGCGCCTCTATCCGGTGACGACAGTCGTCTCCAAGCAACTGCTGCCCGTCTTCGACAAGCCGATGATCTACTATCCGCTGTCGACGCTGATGCTGGGCGGAATCCGCGATATCCTGATCATTTCCACGCCGCAGGACAAGCCGCTGTTCCAGCGCTTGCTCGGCGATGGCAGCGAGATGGGAGTCCGGTTCGCCTATGCCACGCAGGAGACCCCGCGGGGTCTTGCCGACGCCTTCATCGTCGGACGCGACTTCATCGGCGATGACTCTGTTGCCCTTGTGTTAGGGGATAACATTTTCTACGGCCACGGCCTGCCGAGCATGCTGTCCGCCGCCTCGATCCGCAAGAAAGGCGCCACCGTGTTCGGCTACGTCGTGAACGCGCCGGAGCAGTACGGCGTGATCGAGCTGGACGGCACCGGCCGGGCACTCTCGATCGAGGAGAAGCCGAAGCGGCCGAAGTCCAACGTCGCGGTCACCGGCCTCTACTTCTACGACAATGATGTGGTCGACATCGCGGCCGGCATCAGGCCATCGCCGCGCGGCGAGATCGAGATCACCGACGTCAACAGGGCCTATCTCGAGCGCGGCGACCTCTATGTCGAGGTGCTCGGCCGCGGCTTTGCCTGGCTCGACACCGGCACCCATTCCTCGCTGGTCGAAGCCAGTCACTTCGTCCAGATCCTGGAGCAGCGCCAGGGCCTGCGCATCGCCTGCCCCGAGGAGATCGCGCTGCGCCAGGGTTACATCTCGCTCGAAGCCTTCGCGAGGGTCGCACAGAAGACCGCCAAGAGCAGCTACGGCGAGTACCTGCTGTCGGTCTACCGCTCGTTCCACGGCGAGCCCCGCGCGGCGGAGGTATTCAAACATGCGGTTTAAGGGATCGACGATTTTCGTCACCGGCGGCGCCGGCTTCATCGGCTCCGCCGTGGTCCGTCACCTGCTGCGCGACACCCACGCCCGCGTCGTCAACATCGACAAGCTGACCTACGCGGCAAACCTGGCTTCCCTGCCCCGTGCCGCCGAAAGCCTGAACTACACCTTCGAGAAGGCCTGCATCTGCGAGGCACAGAACCTGCGCCGGCTGTTCGAGAAATATCAGCCCGATGCGGTGATGAACCTTGCCGCGGAAAGCCATGTCGACCGCTCGATCGACGGCCCCGGCGAATTCATCCAGACCAACATCGTCGGCACCTTCACGATCCTGCAGGAGACGCTGCGTCACTGGCGTTCGCTCTCGCCCGAGAAGCGCGACCGCTTCCGCTTCCTGCATATCTCGACCGACGAGGTGTTCGGGTCGCTCGGCGACGAAGGGCTGTTCACCGAGACCACGGCGTATGCGCCGAACTCGCCCTATTCGGCCAGCAAGGCATCGTCCGATCATTTGGTGCGGGCCTGGCGCGAGACCTACGAGCTGCCGACCCTGGTGACCAACTGCTCCAACAATTACGGCCCGTATCACTTCCCGGAAAAGCTGATCCCGCACATGATCATCAAGGGGCTCGCCGGCGAGCCGCTGCCGGTCTATGGCGACGGCAAGAACATCCGTGACTGGCTGTTCGTCGAGGATCACGCCAAGGCGCTGACGCTTGTGCTGGAGCGCGGCGAGGTCGGCGAGACCTACAATGTCGGCGGCCGCAACGAGCGCACCAACCTGCACGTGGTCGAGAGCATCTGCGACCTGCTCGACGAGGTCGTGCCGGCCGCAGCAGGCCCGCGCCGCCAGCTGATCAATTTCGTCGCCGACCGGCCCGGCCACGACCGCCGCTACGCCATCGACGCCACCAAGCTCGAAACCGAGCTCGGCTGGCGCGCCGAGGAGAATTTCGAGACCGGCATCGCCAAGACCGTGCGCTGGTATGTCGACGAGCAACCCTGGTGGCGTTCCATCCTGGAGGGCGGCTACAAGGTGGAGCGTGTCGGCCTGAACCAGTAGCCGCCGATCACCGCGGATCATCAGCAACGGTGGCAGCGCCGATCATCGTGGGACTTGCTGAATATCCCTCGGCCGGAAGATGTCCGCCGATCGGGTGCAAGGATGCAAGCCTTGGCGACCGTGACTCGGCGGTGATGACTTGGCGTTGATGACCTGGCGTTGATGAACTGCGGCGCGGCCTGAATATGCAAAGACGTGCTGGGATCAGACACGTCCAACGCCCCCGGTGAGGAGAAATTGTCCCGGGGGTTGCGAACAACGAGGAGACGTCAATTGCTACCAAGAATGTCGCGGGAAGAAGCGGAACTGTTCTTGTCGTTTGTGAGAAATAGCCGCGATTACGTCGAATTCGGCACAGGCGGAAGTACGGTCATCGCCTCAAAGCACGTCACGAACTCGATACTGTCCATCGATTCCTCACAGGACTGGCTGGATCAGGTGGATCGTGCGTGCGCCTCAGCTCGTACGAAACCTCATTTGACGTTCATCGACATCGGACGGACTGGCGATTGGGGTTTCCCGGTCGACCCATCAACAAAGCCGCGTTGGCCGGACTATCACTCGACCATCTGGGAAACGCCGAAAAGCGCCAATGCTGATCTGTATCTCGTCGACGGTCGTTTCAGGGTCGCATGCTTCGCCCAGATCGTCCTGCACTGCGGCCCAACTGCAATCATCGGCATGCACGACTTCAGCTCTCGCCCCGCCTATCACTGCGTCAGAGAGATAGCTCGCGAAATCGCGACGGCCGGCGATATGTCGTTCTTCATGCCGCTTGCGAACAGAGAGGCTGCCCAAGCCATCCTTCAGTCGTTCAGCGGAGAGCCGTCCTGAGCGGCGAGCTCTCCCGATAGACGTCAAAGGCTACGTTGCACCATGGCTTGCCGCCTGGGCGTTAAAGGCGGCAATGCCCCGGCGAAGCGGGTAGATCCCACCTCAAGAAGGCAGTGTTTGCGCGCATAGCGCGTCAAAGGATGCGGCGAACTCGGCAAAGACGCGCTCCTCGGTGGGCGACGCAAATTCAACTTTGCCCGACTGATCAATTCGCATCGAGCCGGTTCCCAAGGGAGCCGTCTCGGGACCGCGGTCCTCTCGAAGAGACAGCATCCGCTTGATCTCGGTCACGTACAGCTTCTCGTTCTCTGTCGCCCGCGATATATCCCGCTCCAATACTTTCTCAAGGGAGTCTCCGCGCTGCATGAATCCGCGGGCAATCAGCTTGTTTAGATTGGCGCGGATCCTCTGCGCGGGCGACAAGGTCGCCATATGCAGCAGGAAAAATCCAAACAACGGCGCGGGAGGCTTCTTTCCCTTGGCGATCTGGCAGTTGTGATTCACCTCTCCCGAGAAAGGCGCGGCAGCCGACCGGATCAACGGCTTGCCCCAGGTGAGGCCATTCCGGAGCGTCCCCAAATCGGTGCCGCACAACATTCTGTCGCGATAGGAAGGCGCGTTGTACAGCCAAGTCGACGGGATAAACGCACCACCTTCCTTGTCGTTCAGGTGACGCAATATTGAAGCGTCGCTCGTGAAGCGTTCGCCATCATAGAACGCCAGAAACTCGTCCGTATCCAGGAAGCAATGGAAATCGGAAGAAGCCGACAGGCTGGCGTAAAGCTCCTCGAAGTTTTTGGGGTTGTGCAGATTGTTGTGAAATCCGCCGAAACTCGCGATCAGCAAGTCCGGCCCCAGCTCTTCGTAAACCGACAAGACCTTGCTGTCGGAAGATCCGTTGTCAAAAATGATCAGGTTCGCATCGCCCACGATTTTCCTGTGATGGTCTACCCAATCCGCAAGGAAAAACGGATCATCCTTGGTCTTGAGAACGATCTTGAGCGCTCCATGGCTGCTCCGGATGCGATCGCAAATCGCCGTAGATTCATTTTCCCATGCAACCAGCTGCATCAAACACGGTCCCTGTGCGTTGCAATCAACATCGACTGGTTTTAGCCAATCTAAGCTCATCGCGCAGAAAAAGTTTGGCCCATCATTAGCCGCACTGTCAGTGGATCATTAGGGCGTTTTTGAAGAGAATCAACAGGATGTTTGGGAAAACAACGGCGAGCGCTCGAAGATGCTGACACGACGATTGTTTCTGGCCCTGGGTTCAGCTGGAGCCCTTAGCTATACGGTTGAGCGCGCCCTGGCCGCCCAGCAAGTGGCTGCGCGCACCGATCGGCCTCTGGTGGGCGCGCTACGGTGGGACGCCTGGTATGCCCCCGGATCAACGCCAACCAAGGCGGTTGAAACATCACTCTCTCCCCAGCAGTACCATTGGCGAGTTCCATTCTTTGCGAAGGAGACCACCGGAAAGAGCCGCAGTGAAGTTGCCTTTCCGGAGATCACGCAACAGACGATCGACAAGGAAATCAAGCAGGCCGTTTTCGCAGGCATCGACTACTGGGCGTTTGTCGCCTACGGCTCCGCCGATCCGATGTCGAGGGCTCTGAAAGTCTTCAGGGAAAGCCCGATCAAGAACGAGATTTCCTACTGCATCTTTACCGAGTTCCCTCGATGGGGCTCCCACGACAAGGTCAGCCCGCTGATTGACGAACACGTCAAACTCATGGGCGACAGCAACTACCTGAAAGTAGCGGGCGGAAGACCGCTGTATTTTCTCGGCTTCATACATGTTGCCGACGTTGAAAAACGATGGGGTGGGTTCGAGAACCTTCGAGCCCAGATCGAGCAGTTCAGAGCGCGTGTAAAGGCCGCGGGACACGGAGATCCGTACCTGGTGCTCACCGGTGACAAGAAACTGCTCAATGAACAGGGCGCTTTCCTGACTGCCGACGCGGTCAGTTCCTATGCCGGCGTTTACGGGAGCGTCCGTGGTTCCTACGCAGACCTCACGCGCGGCGCGGAGCGAGACTGGAATGAACTGGCCAAGAGCCGGCTTCCCGTCATCCCCACCGTGATGACCGGCTGGGATCGCCGTCCACGCATCGAACGCCCAGTGCCTTGGGAAGCCAAGCAGCGCCCGGGCGTGGGAATGGAAAACTTCTTCATTGCGCCGACTGGGGCGGAGCTGTCGGATCATCTGCACCGCTCCATCGAATGGAGGGCTGCTCAGCCGGGTGAGATGAAGTCTCCTGCGATCCTGATTTATGCCTGGAACGAAAACGACGAAGGCGGATGGCTTGTCCCCACCTTGCCCTGCAAGACCGAGCGCCTGGAGGCCTTGCGCAAGGTCCTGAAAGACCCGCAATCCAAGCAAAGGCCAAACCTTTGTTAGCACTGATGTGCTGAGGCTGGCGCCCGCGAGCTTCTTCAGCTGCGACCGGGCGTCAGCCGTGACTTGGCGCGTGATCTGGCGTCAGCCGCGCTGTGCTAGCGCCATTCGGCCGGGACCGTCCATTGGTTCAGCTCCACGGTCCTGTGCTCGGCCAGATACGGTGCGTAGAGCTGCCGCATCCAGAAGCGGAAGTTCGGGTAGTTCCTGATCAGCTTGTAGAACGCCTCCCCCATGTTGAGCGGACTGAGACAGGTCCCGTTCGGCGGCTTGGACGTCATCGCGCGCAGTGAATAGCTGTGCATGCAAGCCCGCGTTTCGCTTTCGGCCACCGAACTTAGTCCACGGAAGCTGTTGGTCGCATGCAATCGATACATGTATTGATCGGATTCCACGTATTTTGGTTCGACGATCGTGATCGCGCGCAGCGCGAATTCCCAATCGTGACAATATTTGAGGTCCGCGAACCACCCGGCCTGCCGCAACAGTTCGGCGCTCAACACAAAATTTCCCGTCGAGGCGGCGATCTGCGACTCCAGAAAGGACCACGACAGCGGGCGATCGGCGCTTACCGCCTGGCTCGTTGCGTATCTGAGACGCGCCGGAAACTGAAAGCTCTTGATGGACTTCCCGTTCTCGTCGATTGGTTCGATCGCGGAGAAGCCGAAGAACAGCTTTTCAGCGCCATGGCGGCCGACAAATGTCTCGACCCGCTCTTTCGAAAAGGCGTCGTCCGAGTTGAGCAGGAAGAGCATCTCGCCCTTTGCAAGGGACAGCGCGCGATTCCAGGTAAAGTGAGCTCCCATGTTGGTGGGATTCTTGAGCAGTTTGCATGATGCAAAACGCTTCGCGAACGACTTCCGCTTCAGAAGCCTTTCGGCCAATTGGAAGCTGTTGTCCGGCGAATTGTCGTCGACAATGATCAGCTCAAGTTTGGGATAGGTCTGGTCGAAGACCGTCTCGAGACAATGCTCGAGATAGGCCTCGTGCTTGTAACAAGCAATCACCACGCTGGCTAACATAGGACTCTCAACTCAATGCCGAACGACCAGGGAATGGCTTGATCCAACCAGCAGGTTTTCTCCTTCGCCAACCTCAAGCATCGAAAGCCTGTACTCTCCGTCCGGCAGTCCCTTGAGCATGAAGCTGACCTCGAAGCCGAAGCAGCACTCGCGAGCGGTCGCCTTCATATACTCCGTGACATCCATTCGCTCGTGCCAATCGATGACGAGGCAGTACCCGCTCTTGCCGGCGTTCGTCTCTCCTTCCGGAGACAACACCAGAAACGAGATGCGGTTTCGCAGGGGCTCGAAGCCATCCTTGGCAAAAACCCACCCTCGGACCAGCACTCTGTAGCGCGGGTCAACCACCACGCGCTCCTCCGTCTGCGAATTGATGTTCTCGATCACGAACATGGAGCCATCCGGACTTGCGATGGCTCCCTCGATTTCGACCGGCAAGCCTTCGCGAATGCTCTGGAACCCGGTGAGCGCGACTTCATTGCGCTGCAAATTGGCGAGTACTTCGACATGAACTGCAGCGCTCTTGATCGTCTGCTCGAGCTCCGATCGGCTCAAGCAGTCCAGCAGCGCGGAGTTCGAGCGCAGTTCTGCCGAGATCGACTCGCCGGCCGACACACGCCTGACGACGTCGAGATAGGCACGGCCGAAACGCGAGTCCGGCTCCAGATGGGCTCCCTCGGCCCATTCGTTCCACGAATTGATGAAGACGATCGGCTGTTCGAAAGAACTCCGGCGAGCCCGCTCGGTCGCCTCGCGAAGCCAGACTTCGAATGCCTCGGGGCTTGATCTCACGAACACATGTCCACGCGAGCCCTTGCGCGGCGTGTTGTCCCAGCGCGGCATCACGGTTGGAAAGAACGGAAACTCATAGACCTTGCCGAGCGTCGAGCGCATGGCTTCGAGATAGTCGTAGAGCTTGCCGGAGAACTCCGTCGGCGTCTCGACCTCCGCCCGGCTCAGCTCCCGCGCATTGACGGTATGGGGCGGGAATTCCACGGCGGCATCGCAATGGAATTCTCGTGGATCGAACTCGCCGAAGGTCATCGCATTGCAAATCAGCAGCTCGCCGATGCCGAGTTGCCTTGCACGCACACGCCAGGTCTGGAACAGGCGTTCCTTGTCCGGGATCAGCGAGGGACGGTAGATGAGAAGGATCTTGCGACCGTCAACGGTGATGTAGCGATCATCCAGGAGGATATCGGCCATATCGTCAATGAAGCGGACATCATCCTCGAGGGAGTGGTTCTGGCCGAGCAGCAGCTCGGTATCAGATCCATCCCATCGCCGTGACCAGTTTTCGTTCGCCCAGCAGATGCAGAACGGGATGTTCGGCTCGCCGTCCTCCAGCAAAAGCCTCAGCGGCCGCTCCAGCAATCTTCGCCCCTGAAACCAGTAGGCGTAATAGCAAAAGCCGTGAACGCCGTAACGGCGAGCCAGGTCTGCCTGTTGCTGGCGCGTCTCGACCAGTCTCATGTCATAGAAGCCGAGATCCGCGGGCAACCACGGCGACTGGTGCGTGGGAAACTGCGGACGCATCTGGGAGACGTTGGTCCATTCGGTGAAGCCAGGACCCCACCAACGGTCGTTCTCCGCGAACGAATGGAATTGCGGCAGGTAGAAGCAGACGTAGCGCACCTCCTTCACGGAGGCGGCACCTGCCATGGCGGCGACCAATTTCTTGTCGTTGTTCGGAAACAACAGATCGTCGTAATCGTCGGTCGAGAAGCCGAGCGCGACGACCACCTCGTTCGACTCGAGTTTCTCGAACAGCGGTATTTCGTAGTATTCGCCGTCGTTCAGGCTGATGCGCAGGTAGATCTGCACAGGCTTGCGTTCCAGCAGCGTATTCTTCAGGGCGCGAGCCAGACGACGGCGTACGCCCGGCGTGGATAGATTGATGCGAAATCCGGGACGCCCGATCACAGTGTGCGGACCGACGCTGGCCGGCACAGACCGGCCCGTCCGTCCCTCTTCGACACAGTGGGAAGCAACAAAAAGCGATATCGCAACGGTCGAAGCAGGCGACTGCGCATCCACAATCCAGCCGGAGATCACTCGTCCGGAGTGCTCGAGGATCGCACCACGCAGCCTCGGTCCCGACTGGAGATCGCCGACATCGGGATCCAGGAATACGCTCTGCGATTGATCGTCCTGCTGAACCGGACTGGCAACGGGCAACATATCCTTCGTATCCCTGACGCTCCGTTCCACCATCTTGTTCATCGCTTCTCAATCTCCTACCAACGTCTAACGTTGGTTCCAGTTTCTTTCTCAGCCGTGCGGAAGATCGATATCCCGAGATCGCGTTGCCGTTCGAACCTGCCCCGGATCGTGACCTGATGCTTATCAGTCAACTTCACACAACCACAATGAGTATTTGTTGGCGACGTCCACATTAACGCAATCTCTCTGTCGTCGATATGAAAGCCACCGTTAGTTCTGCCCAGATTGTCGCGCGAAGCTGCCTGCTTCGTTGCCTTCGCGCCTAAAAACAAAGCCGCCGCTCAGCGCCTGCGGCCGCGTGCGAAGCCCGCCTCCAGCAATCTCAGCCAACACTCTCGCCCATTGCCTGCAGACGACGTCGCGCGCCTTCGTTGTTCTGCTGTGCCGCTTGTCGATACCAATGCAACGCCTGATCGCGGTCCTGCGCGACGCCGTCGCCGGCGCGCAGTGCATCGCCAATCGCGAGTTGGGCTTCGACCATGCCCTGCTTCGCCGCGGCCTCGAACCATTCGGCCGCCTTCGCCGCATCGGCATCGCGCCCCTGTCCCCGGCCGAGCATCACGGCAAGGTTGTATTGCGCTGTCGTGTGGCCCTGGCGCGCCGCCGCCTCGTACCACGTGACGCCCTTGGCGAGGTCCTGCTCGACGCCCTGCCCGGTGCAATACATCACCGCAAGCTTGAACTGCGCCGCGGCGTTGCCGCCGTCCGCAGCCTTGACGATCCAGCCGGCGGCGGCCTGCGGATCCTTGAGGCCGCTCTTGGGGTCGGAATACAGCAGCGCCAAAGTGTGCTGGGCTTCGACGTGCCCGGCGCTTGCCGCACGCTTGAACCATTGGGCTGCGGCCGGAAGATCGACGGCGCCGCCGGATCTGCCCATGTGAAGCCCGCCCAGCTGAAATGCCGCAGCCGGATGGCCCGCCTCGGCAGCGTCGGTCAGCAGCGCACGTGCTTGCGCAAGACGCTCCGCGGACGGCTCGTCCTGGATGAGAAACATCGCATAGGCCGTCTTCGCGTCGGCATCGCCGCCGTTGGCCGCCTTGCTGAGCCACTCCGCGGCGCGCGCTTGATCGCGCGGCACGCCGTTGCCGGCAGAGTAGAGCCGACCGAGCTGCACGCCGGCGGCGCTGATGCCTCCCTCGGACGCGCGCTCGAACCACTTGATCGCAGTCGCGACATCGCGCGCCACGCCCCTGCCATTGAGATAGAACACCGCAATGTTGTGGGCCGCGGTGGCGTGGCCGCCCTCCGCCGCACGCTCGAACCATTTCGCAGCCTGACGAATGCTGGGCGGAACGCCGGTGCCGGTGGCATAGAAGCGTCCGGTCAGGAACTGCGCCTGCGTATCGCCGCGCTCGGCCGCCTTCTCATACCAATACGCCGCCTCGCGCAGATCCGGCTCGGCGGCAGTCCCGAGCGCATAGAATTCGGCGAGCGCCTGGATCGCCGGCAAATAGTCCTTCCGCGCCGCCTTGCGCAACGCGGTCTCGGCCCTGTCGAGATCCTTGACAGCCCCTTTGCCGCTCAACCGCAACAGCGCAATGTTGTAGAGCGCGATCGAATCGTCATGCGCAGCGGCGCTCTGGAACAGCCGTGCGGCCTCTTCGACACTTTCGGGAAGCCCGGTACCCTTGAGGCACATGAAAGCCAGCGCAACCTGTGCGCGAACATGTCCCTGCTCGGCGGCCTTGTGATACCAGATTGCGGCCTGCGCGAAATCGACGGGAACGCCGCGGCCCTGATAATACACATCGCCGAGTGCGAATTCGCCGGACGCCGCTTTCTGCTCGGCCGCGGCCTGATACCAGCGCAGCGCTGCAGCGTGATCCCGCTCGCAACCTTGCCCGTTGGCGTACATGTTGCCAAGAATCGATTGCGCCTCCGCCTTGCCGGCTTCCGCCGCCACCGACATCCAGAGGAATGCGGCGTCGACGTCCTTGGCCACGCCTATCCCGTTCGGGAAGACCAGATCGTGGAGGTTGATCGCCTTGTCGCCGAGACGGGCCGCAGTGGATTGCCGCCACATCTCGGGCCTGTTCGGACCGAGCGTGGCCTTGACCCCGTTGAGGTAGATCAGGCCAAGCTGGAATTGCGCATCCAGATGTCCATTCAGCGCGGCGCGCTCATACCACGCTACCGCGTCCGGAATGCTGCCGATAACGCCCTCGTTCCGCGCATAGAGCAGCCCGATCCGGTAATCCGCCTCAGGGTTGCCCGCCCGCGAGGCACGCCGCCAAAAGCGCAGGGCTTCAAGGTATCGCCCGTTCTCGTAAGCCTCCAGTCCCCGTTCAAACTGCTTTGAGTCTGAACGGGAGGAGTCGGGCCGGAACAACTCGAGCAGGGATCTCGTCGACTCCATCATGGCTCGCGCATCGCTTCCGTCATGCCGCGCAGCATGTCACTGAGCAGATACATCGCCACCGAACGGGTGCCGACATTGACGTCGCCCTGCAGCGTCATGCCCGGGATGAGGCGGAAATTGTTCGGAACATTGGTGAAGTTGCTCTGGTCGACCGAGCATCGCGCCTTGTAGTAGGCATCGACGGGCTTTCCGTCGTCGTCAGTGGTGAAGGCGCCTTCGCTGATCCAGCGTATCTTGCCCGCCGCCGTGCCGTGCTCCGCCGCGTTGAAGGCATCGACCTTCAACGTGCAGGGGTCATTCGGCCGGATAAAGCCGACGTCGCGGGACAGCACCTGGATCTCCGCCTCCAGCCGCGTCTTGAGCGGCATCAGCGTGATGAAGGGATCGCCCGGCTTCAGCACGGATCCGACCGAGAGCTTGGCAAGGGTGAGGACGACCGACGGCTCGGCAGCCGTCCATCGGACCAGGTCCTGATGCTTGATGGCCTTGTCGTAGGCTGCCCGGGCCGTATCCAAATTGTTGCGCGTCGTGACCAGATCCTGGCTCAGCTGCGCGTTCCACTGCTCGATGAAGGCCTTGCGATCGGCCCTCAGCGAGTCGAGCTGGTGTTGCGCTTCCAGCAGCGTGTTGTGCGTGTTGTCGATCTGACGCAACAACTCCAGGCGCGTATCCTGCGACAGATACAGGTTCAGCTTGGACCCGCTGCCGCTTTCGGCAAGGGTCGAGCGCATGTCCTCGATCTTGCCGGCGATCTCGGCGCGTTGACCATACCGCTCGTCGTCCTTCTTCGCCTTCGAGATCGTCGCTTCGGTCTGGCTGATCTTGGAATCGTAGCTCGTCACCTGCGCGCTGTACTGGGCGACGCGCTGGTCGTAGAGCGCCTTCTGCAAGGCGTTGTACCTGGCGGCATCCGGATCCTTGGCGTTGCCATACGACAGCGGCTTTCCGGACAATTCGGCCTCGTCACGCGCAACCTGCGCATCGAGGCTCGCGATCTGCAGCTTGTACTGGGTGACATCGGCCGCCGTGAAGGTCGAGTCGAGGGTCGCAAGCAATTGTCCCGTGTCGACCTGCTCGCCTTCCCGAACATCGATCGTCTTGATGATCGACGGGTCAAGGGCCTGCAGCACGTTGATCTGATCGACCGGAACGATCTTGCCGCGGACGCTGGTGATCACCCGATCGAGGCGCGTCAGGCACATGATCGCCACGATGGATACCAGCAGCGCCGACAGCACGAACAGCGTCGCACGGGCCAACATCGGCTCGGGCGCCTCGCGGATGGCGTCGGTTTCGGACTGGAACTGGCGAACGGTCGCGAGCGAAGCTTGATTAGGAGACAAGGGTCGGACTCCTGAAGTTAGGCTTGTCGTTGCGGCCCGACGGAACGAGATGCGTGTTCTGCTGGTACCAGAGCGAGCTGTAGATGTCGTTGCGCTCCAGAAGTTCCTCGTGGCGACCGATATCGTTGACCACGCCGCGATTGAGCACGAG
This sequence comes from Bradyrhizobium ferriligni, assembly GCF_056837965.1. Classification (NCBI taxonomy): domain Bacteria; kingdom Pseudomonadati; phylum Pseudomonadota; class Alphaproteobacteria; order Hyphomicrobiales; family Nitrobacteraceae; genus Bradyrhizobium; species Bradyrhizobium ferriligni. The sequence continues at coordinate 57,300 of NZ_JBXEJO010000011.1, read as the reverse complement.
GATCGCGTCGGCCTTGGTCAGCGACGACAGGCGATGCGAGATGATGATCAGCGTGCGGCCGTGCGCGATCCGCGAAATGTTCGCATTCACGATCGTCTCGCTCTCCGCATCGAGCGCGCTGGTCGCCTCGTCCAGGATCAGGATGGGCGGATTGACGATCAGCGCGCGCGCGATCGCGAGGCGCTGACGCTGTCCGCCGGAGAGGTTGGTGGAGCCCTCGTAGACATAGGTCTCGTAACCCCGCGGCAGCTTGTCGATGAATTCCTCGGCGCCGGCCAATCGCGCCGCCCTGACGACGTCGTCGAAGGTCGCGTCCGGCTTTGCCGCGGCAATATTCTCGCGGATCGTGCCGCTGAACAGGAAGTTCTCCTGCAGCACGACGCCGACGTTGCGCCGCAGATGGTCGACATCGTATTCCCGAACATCGATACCGTCGACCTTGATCAACCCGCCATAGTCGGAGTGCAGGCGCTGCAACAGCCGCGTGATCGTGGTCTTGCCCGAGCCGCTCTTGCCCATCACGCCGAGCGTCGTGCCGAGCGGAATCTCGAATGAGATATTGTTCAGCGCCGGCGACACCGCGCCCTTGTACTTGAACGTGACGCCGGAGAACTCGATCAGGCCCTTCAGCGGAACCCGCACGCCATGGCCGGAGCGTCCCTCCTCCGGCAACTGATTCACCAGATTGCCGACGATGGTGACCGCGGTGCGCGCCTCGTCATACTGGTTGATGAGTTGGGCCATCTTCATCAGCGGGCCGGCAACACGCTGCGACAGCATCAGAAAGGCAAACAGCGCCCCGACATAGACGGGATCGCCGCTCGATACGGCGAGGTAGACGCCGAGTGCATAGGGAGCGCTGACCGCCAACCGTTCCAGCGGACGGACCAGCGTCTGGATCATGTTTCCGGTCATGCCTTCGGCAAGACGCGCCTTGGCGGCGCGCGCAACGAGCACATCCCACATGTGCCGCTGACGCGTGTCGAGCGCCAGCGATTTGATGGTCCTCATGCCGTTCAGGCTCTGGATCAGAAACGCCCCCTGCGCGCCTTCGGCGGCAAGAACCGCCGAGGAGCTCCGCCGGTACACGGGCAGCATCAGGATGAGCCAGACCACGATCATTGCGGCAAAGCCCAGGACCATCAGCGTCATGATCGGGCTGAAGAAGAACATGACGGGCAGGAAGAAGATCAGCGTCGTCGAATCGAGAACCGTCCCGAACAATTGCCCGGTCAGGAAGCCGCGAATCCGGAACACTTCGCGGATGTCCCGGGAAATCAGGCCGACGGGATTCTGCTCGAAATAATCGATCGGCAGATTGAGCACCTTTTCAAACACGTAGGTCGACAGTTTGACGTCGAGGCGTGCCGTCAGGCTCTGAACGAGGTATTGCCGCAGGAACGAGAACGCCGTCTCGAACAGGATGATCACCAGCATCGCAACGCACAGCACGTAGAACGTATTGTACGCCTTGTAGAAAATGACCTTGTCCGAGAGCAGCCTCCAGAACATGATCGGTGCCAGCCCCATGAAGCCCAGAACCAACGCCGCGATCGCGACGTCGCGCATGATGCGCCGTTCGCGGAACACCAGGGCAACGACAAAACCGAAGCTGAACGGCTGCGTCTCGTCCGAAATCTCATAGTCGCGCTTGGCCATGACGACGTCGCCCGACCAGATGTCCTCAAAGCGCGGTTGATCGATGACGAGCAGCGCGTCCTCGCCGGCATTCGGATCCTGCAGGACCACCCGGGAGCTGTTTTCATCGCCTTCGAGGCGCAGCAGCACCATGTGGCTGCCGTCGCGCAGGCGAACGATGGCCGGCAGCGCCCTCTTGAGATGGCTCAGGCCCTTCCAGTCCAGCGTGACGGCCTTTGCCGTCATGCCCGAGGAATTCGCGCACTTCAAAAGCTCGGCCAGCGTGACTTCCTGGTCGCCCAGGAGGTTGTCGTGGATCAGCTGGGACGGGGTCAGATGCAAACCATGCTGTCTTGCCACGATGACAAGACAAGCGAGACCCGAAGGTGGCAGTGCCTCCACCGAAGGTGCGCCGACGAGCGAGAGGTGTTTGGTCATGGATGCCTCGAAGTTTCGACTGCGCAAGGTCCGGTCCCCAGCGACATATAACTTATCACTGTTAGTTCGCTAACGCAGCATTTTCAGCGCGTCACCCGAAAAAGATATGCATCACGGCAGGCCGCGAAGCCAGTTTCGAGCACGTTCTCGTGCGACTTAACCAGGGAACCTTATAACATTGTTTAACATCGACAAATCACGAGTCGGCGGTCACCGTCTCCTGGAAGTCGAATCCGCAGGCCTCCAGCTGTGGCCTGATCCGCTCATCCCTGGCCTCCGGCATGAGCGCCAATGCGCAGATCTCGAAATTGCCGCTCCGAACCGACACCGTCGGGAAACCGGCGCTGAGCAGCAGGTTCCCCATCCGCTCGGTCGAAAAGCCGGTCTTGTGCGCCATGTGGTGGCGCCCCTGCTCGATCGCGCCGGAATGCCCGTAGATCATGTCCAATGGCCGGATCGGACCTGCCGGCGAGACGTAAGCGATCGCGCCGAGGCCGCGTGTCAGCATGTGCTGAGCGACCGCCTCGAGGTCTGGCGACATGATCAGTGCGAAGCCGTCCGGTTTGAGCACTTCGCGGAACTGGACGAATGTGGGGTGAACCTCATGGGCATAGAGATGCTCCATGACATGAGAGCACCAGATCGCATCGAACGAGGCCGCCGGGAACAATCGGGCAAGATCGGTGATCGACCCGACGACATCGGGGTTCACGCCGCTGTCGACGTCTAATCGAATCTCGTCCCATTCATGCGATGTCAGGAGCGGCTGGATGCGCTTGGTAACTGTCGATCCAGCGCCGGCATTCAGCATTTTCTTCGTGGCCAATTCGAGAGCTCCGCAGGTTCGTTAAGCGGCTGAGTTCTGCAGCGATCGTTCGTCTTGACCAAAGGCGCCAGTGCCGCGGATAGCCATCGGCCAGAGCTCCGTCGTGTCAAGCGAGCGGCACGGCTTTACAAAAGCTACGTGGTCCGAATGTGACGGACTAACTTCTAACATCCCTTGTCGGAAATGCCCGAGGCGGAACTTGTGATGAGTTGATGCAATTGACGCGAAGCGGTCGACAAAGTTCCAATCGGAATGCGCGTACGCGCTTCCACTGATGCGAGCCGAACTCATCGCGGGTGCGTCACGATCATGAACGGCCGCGTATTCGATCATTCAATCCCCCATTCCTGACGCGTCATGCCGGCGATCAAAGAAAAAAGCGCCGCCTCAACCTCGGTTGGGGCGGCGCCTTCGCTTAGTGCAGACCTAGGATCTTACAGCTTGGTCGAGTTACCATCGTTGAAGATCAGGTATTCGATGTTGCTGATCTGGGTCACCTGACCATTGCTGAAGGTGATGTCCAGAGAACCGTTCGATCCAGAGCTGATGTCGCTCACGTCAGTCGAAGCGTGATCCAGGAAGGTCAGGGAGTCCTTGTTGCCGCCACCGCCATCGATGGTGTCGCTGCTGGTGGCGTTGTTCAGGTAGAAGTAGTCCTGACCGGAGCCGCCAACCATCGAGGCCGTACCGGTCTCAGAGCCGACGAACGAGTCCTTGCCGTCGCCGCCGATCAGCGTCTGCGTGCCGGAGCCGGCGACCAGCGTATCGTTGCCGGAACCGCCATACAGCGTGTCGTTGCCGGCACCGCCATAGAGCGAGTCGTTGCCGTTACCGCCATCGAGCGAGGTCGCGTGCGACGCATCGCTGCCCGAGTAGAGCACGTCCTTGCCGTTGCCGCCGAACTCAGAAGCAGTCTGAGCACCGCCGACAAGGAGATCGTTGCCGTTGCCGCCATACAGCGTGTCGACACCGGAACCGCCATACAGCGAGTCGTTGCCGGCGCCGCCGTCCAGGCTGTCGTTGCCCGCACCAGCGTACAGCGCATCGTTGCCCTTGCCGCCATCCAGCGTGCTGGAATTGCCGGCGGTGCTGCCGGAAGCCAGCACGTCGTTGCCGTTGCCGCCGCTCAGCTGCGACGAGCTGCCGCCGTAAATCGTGTCGTTGCCGGCGCCACCGTTCAGGGTGTCGGCACCGGAGCCGAACAGCAGATCGTTGCCCCTGCCGCCATCCAGCGTGCTGTGACCGGAGGCGTTGTCGACCAGCACGTCATTGCCGGAGCCCGCATTGATCGAGTCGTGACCGGCACCGCCGAAGATCGTGTCGTTGCCGGAGCCGGTGAGAACCGTCGTGTCGCCGGTATTGTTGACGAACACCTGATCGTTGCCGTCGCCGGTCGCGACCAGCACCGGGGTGCTGCCGTTCACCGTCAGCGTGACGTCCTGATTGGTCGCCTCGATGATCGCCTTCAGGTTGGCGTCGGTGTTGACAGTGTTAACGGGGTTGGTTTCGATCAGAACATTGGCGTTCGGATCCGGGTTGGTGATCCCAGACCCCTCCTGCACCGGAATCGTCGCGCCGTTATCCGGGCTGGTGTATCCGATCCCCGCGTTGATCAGATAGTCAAGAATCTGTTGCTGGGTCGAGTGATCGATCGTGGAGTTGATCGCCGCTTTAAGGTCCGTCTGGTCTAGATTGTAAGTCGCCATCGATGTAGCCCCTGCTTGGGATACGAGGATTCAAGCCGCTCGCCCACACTTAAGCTGTTGATTCACAACTGGTTTGTTGCGATGCAACCCAAATGTGGACCCAGGTTACGAACTTGTTAAGTCCATTGTTAAGTCCGCCAAGTCGGAGTGTCAATCAGCAATGTGCTGTTAACACTCGGTTCCCCGAGGTTTATGTGAGACTTAGCGCCACTTCGAATGCGCTATAACATTCAGCGCAGACCAATCGCCAATGTTAGCCGCGGCGCAAAAAAGGGTAGTGATTATACGGGGTTTCACGGGGGCCCAGGATACCGCGGGCGCGCTGAATTTCACTGACGCTGTGAGCGCTTCGACGGGATTTTCTGATCTGAAAAAAATATTTCTGCATCGCGTGAGACGTTTTGCAAAAAAGCGTCAAACTTCGCAGCCGGCGCCCCACCGGCCAGTGTTATAACGCCGCCTGGCCGCAGTTTGCGGGCTCGATCAAGCGAGATCCATGGAATCACCCGCAGAATCAGCGTCATTCGACCGCGCGATCAAAACCTGGCGCGACGCCGACCGGACGCCGCACTGTAACAAATTAACACCAGATTTGCCGCAATATGTTAGCGACGCCGCCGTGGAACCGGCGGGACGAGGCCCGATCGCGGGCCGCGCGCCGGCCAGCGGCGATCATCCACCGGCGGCGCGCGCGTAGATGGCCTCGAGCAGCCGGCGGTTCTCGTCCGGCGCGTAGAGTTCGAGATAGGCGGCTCGCGCGGCCCGTCCCCATGCGGCGGTCAGTTCGGCGGCGCCGAGCACCTCACTGATCCGCTTTCGGAGCGCGGCCGCGTCGCCCGGCGGCACCAGCGCGCCAGTCTTGCCGGCGGTCACCACCTCGGCAAGTCCGCCGATCTCGGAGGCGATCACCGGCGTGCCTCGCGCGAAGGCCTCGACCACGACCATTGGAAATCCCTCGTACCATAGCGACGGCACCACCAATGCCTGGGCATTCGCCATTTCCCGAAGCACCTCACCGCGCGAGAGCCCGCCAAGGAACGCGACATTGCCGGGCGCCCGAGCCTCGAGCGCGACGCGCTCAGGCCCCTCGCCCACGACGCGCAAGGGCACGCCGGTCCCGGCAACGGCCTCGAGCAGCACGCCGACGCCCTTCTCGCGGCTCAGCCGTCCAACATAGAGCAGCCCGCTGCGCGGCGTGGACGGGTCCGGGGCCCCCGGATCGGCCATGAAGTTCGGTTTCACGTCGATCCGGTCTGCATCGAAGCCGGCCTGCGTGAACAGGGTTTTGGCAAACTGCGTCAGCGCGATCAAGCGCAGCCCGGGACGCGTCCAGGTGCCGCGGCGCTGGTGCTGCGCGATCATGTAGGCCGAAGCGATCGAGCCCGGAAGCGATCCGCGGTAGCAGCGGTGTACGACGCCCCAAAGATGTCCACGGTCCAGGCACTTGTGGCAGATGCGGCCGTCGCGCAGCAGCATGCCGCCAGTGCAGATGGTGCGATAATTGTGCAGCGTCATCACCGCGGGCACGCGCTTTTGCCGGCAGAGATCGAACACCGCAGGCGACAGCAGCGGGAAGAAATTGTGGACGTGCACGACGTCGGGGCGAAGGCGGTCGATCGCCTCCGCCACGACCCGCTTTCCGTCCGCATTATCGGCGATCGATAGCGTGGTCGCGATGCGCGCGGGGAGCGAATTGATCGCCGCGTTGCTGACCGTGAGCGCTTCAACGCTGTGTCCTGCGGCGCGCAGCAGGTCGATTTCCGCTTCAAACACGACGTCTTCGCCGCCGCGTCCCTGGTACCTGTTGTGAGCGACCAGGATCTTCATGATCGGGCCGGGTCTGAGAACCAGCGCAGCTCGGTCACCAGGCTTTGGCCGCCCGTGAGCGTACCGGAGCCGATCAGCGTCGTCGCCGGCACCTTGAGATCGAAGGACGGCGAATACCAGCCGGCCGGTATGGTCTCGTCACCCCGGTACGGCATCCAGCTGAGTGCCGCCGGCAGATCGAGCTCGCCGCGCCCGCCTGGCCATGCGAGCTGCGCCCTATGCCCTTCGAGCCTGCATTCGACGTCGGGCCCGAGATGCCAGCTGAGGCTCGCCGGCACCGCAAGCCCTTCATCGGCAAGCACGACATCGGTGACGACGAGCCGCGCCGCCTGACGCTGCAATTGCACCGAGCGGCGATGCACGACACCTGCTTCGTCCCGATATCCCGAATGCTCCGCGATCCAGCTCGCATCCGCATCGCGATCGTCCAGGCCGCTTGCTGCGACAAGCCGGCCCTGCGCATGCCGTGTCCAGAGAAACGGCCCGCCCGACACCGACTGATCGCGCGCGAACAGGCAGAGCGTGTTGTGCGCCAGCGTGGAACGGAAGTAGGCGCGCCATCGCGGATCGCCGTGGTAGCAATAGGTGCCGGCGTCGGCGAAGATCTCCACACCGCCGATCCTGCATTCGAGCGACAGCGCGTCCGCATGCGCGTGAGCGGCAATGCGGCCGAAGCCATGCGGGCCGTGGTCACAACGGCACCACACCGCGCTGCCGGAATCGATCAGAAAGGTCTGTCCCGCCCCTTCAAGCAAATGCGGGCGGCGCTTGGGCCGCCCAGCGATCGCGCGGGCCTCGATGCCGTCGGTGAGCACAAAGCTGCGCAGATCGGGCTCCGGCGATTTGGGCCACCATGGCAGATCGCCGAACAGGCGCGCTCCGCTGCCGAGCAAACCGAGCCAGCGATTGCCGGCGTGATCGTCGAGCAAGAGGCCGATGCCGTCGTCACCGTCGCCCTGCCGCGGTGGATGACCGCGATCGTCCAGCATCGCGGCAATGACGTCGCTCATGCGGCACATCGTGGTCCAGACCGCATCGTCAAGCGGATGTCCGGACGACTCGCCCTGCACTGCCGCCGCCAGCAGCAGTTCGAGCACAAAACCATGATAGTCGGTCGCGAGCTCGCTGTTGCTGCCGCAGGCAAGCGTCTGCGCAACGGCTTCGTGTGCCAGCGTGCCGGCCGATTGCTCACGCCATCGCGCACTGTCCTGGAAGAACGGAAACACGCAGGCCGCCACGAACTGCCCGGCAGCCTCCGCGATGAGGTGGTTGTTGGCCGAGGAGCCGCGGCTTGGGAACTGCGACAGCCAGTATTGATGCGCATAGAGCTGCGTCAGGAACAGATCGTTGTTTTCGAACAGCGCAGCAGCCTCGGGCCAGTTCTGCAGCAGCTGGCGTACCCATGCCCACGAGATCAGCCGCACGCCAAGCTCGATGCCGCTGATCCAGTGCGGGCCGCGCGGGAACGGATTTTCGCGCCACCAGCTCACCAGATGCTCGGCCGCGCGCCTCGCGTAGCGCTCGTCGGAGGTCAGGTAGTACGCGGCCGCGAGCACCGTGAGATGGTGGTGACGCGACGGCTCCCAGATGTATTTGATGTTTCCGACCGCGGTTTCGTCACGATAGGGAACCGCGAACGCGTGCACATCGGCCGGCGCCCGCTTGCCGCTTCTGATATCGACGAACCAGTCGGGCCGTTCGCCGAGGGCCTCATGGTCTCTGGCGAAAATCCGCCAGTGCCCGGCGAGAATCCGGTCGGCGCTCTGGATCAACCGTTCGGCGGCCTGTCCCGGGGCGTGGACGGGCAAAGGCAGCGGCTTCAGGCGCGGCTGCCGCGGGCCGGGAGCGAGCCGGGCGCTGGCGCGCCGTGCGATATCGGGCGGAGTGATCCGCCAGAGCAGATGCAGCACCTGGTCGTTCACCCGTCCCGCAAGCTCGGACGGCTCCATCCGCTGCAGCCTGCGCAGATACCAGGCCGGATTCATCTCAACGCAGTCGAGGCGCGCGCGACGCCCTGCTCTGCCGCGCCGGCCGTCAGATCGATCGGCATCCCGGCGGCCGCGCTTTCCTGGACGGCAAGCGTCGCGCGCGTGGTCGCCAGCAGCGAGTCGAGCGCAATCGGCATCGCGGTCCCCGATGCGACCGCCGCGATGAAGGCATCCAGCATCGGCCGCTGGCCCTTGTCGAGCCGCGCTGTCTTGGCCGTGCGCTGTCCGGCGTGCCAGACCTCGAAGCCCGAGAAATTGTCGAAGGCGGCAAAGCCCGTGCTTGCCGATATCTCGAGCGCCTCCTTCGGCACCCGCGGATCGCCGCCGGTGAGATAGCTGAGGCTCGCGACCGAACCGTCGGCAAAATCGAAGGTGGCGACGAGATTGTCGACGTCCTTGCCCGCCGTGCTCGCGGAGACACGCACCGGCCCCGCGCCGAGCCACCAGCACAACACGTCGATGAAATGGCCGCCCTCGCCGACGAAGCGGCTGCCTTCGCTCTCGGCCTGCAGATACCAGGATGATTTCTCCAGCGGCCCGGCGATGACCCGATATTGCAGGGTCTGCGGTCCTGCCGGCGCGAACGCCGCGCGCATGCCCTGCAGCAGCGGCGAAAAGCGGCGGTTGAAGCCGACCATGAGCCGATTGTTGCCGGTTTCCCGGATCACCTGCTCCAATCGATCGAGCGAGTTTGTATCGATCGCCAAGGGCTTTTCGACAAACACCGCCTTGCCGGCGCGCAGCGCCTGCGTCGCGAGGTCGGTATGGGAGGCATGGCGCGTTGCGATCAGCACGGCATCGATGTCGTCGGCGCCGAGCACCGAGGCCGCATCCGTCGAGGCACGCGCGAAGCCGAACTTGCGGACCGCAGTGGCGCCGCTCAGGCCGGTATTGGTGGCGACCTCGACGAGATCGACGCGCTGGTTACTCGCAAGCTGCGGCAACAGCATGCTGGAGGCATAATTTCCGGCGCCGATGACGCCGAGCCGCACCCGGCCGCTGCGCGGGGCAACCGCCGGACGATAGATCATCTGCATCGCGCGCGGAGCGGCGTCCGGATAGGCGAACACCATGCCGAGACCGACCTCGCCCCGGCTCATGCGCTCGAACGCCGACGTCGCCTGCTCCAGCGGCACCATCTCGGAAATCAGCGAGGAAAAATCGAGCCGCCCGTCGGCGAGCAGCGCGACGATCGCTTCCATGTTGCGCTTCTCGGTCCAGCGCACATGACCGATCGGATAATCGATGCCGCCCTCCTCATAAAGCGGATCGTAGCGGCCGGGGCCGTAGGAGCGCGAGAAGCGCACGTCGAGCTCCTTGTCGTAGAATTCGTTCCACGGCAGGTTCAGCGTGCATTTGCCGATATCGACAATGCGGCCGCGGTCGCGCAGCAGTGCCGCCGAACGCGATGCGAGATCGGGATCGTCGCTGCCTGCGGTGATGAACACGCAATCGACGCCGTTGCCGGCGGTCAGCTGGTCGATCCGGGCGCGGAATCCGGCCGCGGCATCATCCGATGCGACGGCACAGGCTACGGCGCCCGCAACCTCCGCCTCGCGGCATCGCGCCTCCAGCCGGTCAAGCCCGACGACCACGACACCGGCGCTGCGCAGCAGCCGCACCATGATCTGCCCGATCAGGCCAAGGCCAATCACGCAGGCGGTCTCGCCGAAACGGATTTCCGACTGGCGCATCGCCTGCAGCGCGATCGAGGCGATCGTGGTGAAGGCGGCCTGGTCCAGCGCAGCGCTGTCCGGCAGCGGGACGCAGAGGTTCACCGGCACCCAATTATATTCAGCATGGGTTGCATATTGATTGCCGCCGCAGCAGACGCGCTGTCCGACCGAGAAGCCGCCGACGCCCTCGCCGACCTCCGCCACGGTGCCCGACAGCGAGTAGCCGAGCGGCGTGTAGGAATCGAGTCGGTTCATCACCTTCTGATAGGTCGCAAGCAACCCCTGCTGACGGACCGAGCTTACCACCTTGGCAACCTGGTCGGGTCGCGCGCGCGCCTTGCCGAGCAGCGACAGGCGGCCTTCGGTGAACTTCATCATCTCGGTGCCGGTCGACACCGCAGAGAACGCCGTGCGCACCAAAACCCCGCCGGGGCGGCAGCGCGGCGCCGGCACATCGATCAGCTTGAGCTCGCCGCTCTTATAGTTCTGCGCGATCTGCTTCACGGTCGGTCAATCGCCTCAAGTTAACAGCGCTCCTTGTATCGCGCCCAACGCCCGCAATGAAGCCAGGAAACATCGTCATAATTATCTCATTCCCGGACGCTTAACATTGTTATCATTCCAGCAACAGAACCGGCTTTGGCGAGATCTCGACCTCGCCGTTGGCGACAGGTCCTTCGCCGCCGTCGAGGCCCTGGTAACGGCTAAAATGCGGGTCGACCCGATCAACGGACCGGCCCTTGGTGGTCCAGAGGATCAGACCGTTGCGGCCATCCGGCATGCGAAGCTCGACGCGCCAGGTCGACGGCGACGTCCTGCCTGCCGCCACGACGCTCGCACCGACCAGCCAGGACTGGATCGTGCGGTAGGCAACTCCGCTCGGCAGCAGCCCGCGCGCCGGGTCCCATAATTTTCCAAAGTCGCTGCCGCCTCCGGCAAACTCGTACCAATAGAACCGGTCGACACCGCTGATCCATTTCAGGATGTAGGCGCGCGCCAGACACCCGTCCGGATTGTCCTCATAGGACGACCAGCCGGCCTCGGTGTCCCAGATTGGTCTCGCGGACAGGTCGTGCGCGGCGAGGATTTTCTTGAAGCGCGCAATGATTCCGAGCACCGCTTCGGGTTCGCTCGTGTAGCCGTGGAAGGCGAACACATCGGCATACTGTCCGCCGCCTTGCGCCATGAAGGCCTCTTGCCAGCGATACCCGTCCGGCGTGCCGTTGGACGGCGGCGTCAGCACGGTCAGCGCGGGATCGCTGGTCTTGATGATCTCGTAGGCCCGCTTCTGCAGCTGGACCATGGTCGCGATATCGCCCGAGTAATATTTGGGATCCTCGGGCTCGTTCCAGATTTCCCAGTATTTGATGCGGCCGGCGGCACGCGTGACGGCCGCACGCACCCAGTCATCCCATGACGCGAGATCGGCAGGCGGTGAGCTTGCGCCCGGCGTGAACGCCGGCGGCGCATCCTTCACCGCTGCGGCCCATCGCGGCGTGTAGGCGAGATTGAGGACGATCTCGACATGCTCGCGCTCCGCCGTGGCCAGGATGGCGTCGAAGCGCGCCCAATTGTAGATGCCGGGCGCCGGATTGATCTGCGCCCAGTAGATCGCGCCCCACAGCCGAACGCCGTCGAATTTGAGCTCGGGCCAGGGCTGCGACTTTGGCTCCGACTGCCCGATCGCGTTGATCGTCATGCCGAAAAGCGTCGGCGGGATCACCGCATTCACGCGGCTCGCATTGAGTGCATCGTATGCCGTCAAGCCAGCCCACTGCAGCGGCCATTTGTAGGCCAGCGGCAGCAGCGCGCTCAAAACCAGCGCAATCAACGCCCTTTGGCCCCAATCCCTCACTCTGCCTGCCATGTCCCTGTCTCGTCGCCGTCACATCGGTGCCGGGATTGCATAGTGGAAGCCGCGCATGTTAATGCCGATGTTAGTCGGATTGTGATGTTGTTAGGTCAATGGTATAGATCATCGCAGATGTCGAGAGCTGAACCATCACCGCGGCGGATCCTGATCATCGTCGAGAACCTTCCGGTTCCTTTCGATCGCAGGGTGTGGTGCGAAGCAACGTCGCTGCGCAAGGCGGGCTATGAAGTTTCGGTGATCTGCCCGAAGGGCCGCGGCCATGACGAATCCTACGAATGCCTCGAGGGCATTCACATCTACCGTCATCCGATGCCGGTGGAAGCGCGCGGGATCGCCGCCTACCTGATCGAATATCCGGTCGCACTGTTCTGGGAAACGCTGCTTGCGATCAAGGTCGCGTGGAAGCACGGCTTCGACGTGATCCAGGGCTGCAATCCGCCCGACCTGATCTTCCTGATCGGCCTGTTGTTCAAGCTCGGCGGCAAGCGCTTCGTGTTCGATCATCACGACGTCAATCCCGAACTCTACGAAGCAAAATTCGGCCGCAGGGACATGTTCTGGCATCTGCTGCGGCTGGTCGAATATCTCACCTTCAAGACGGCGAGCATCTCGATCGCGACCAACGAATCCTATCGCGAGATCGCGATCGCGCGCGGCGGCATGCCCGCCAATCGCGTCTTCGTGGTGCGATCCGGCCCCAATCTCGACCGGGTGCGCTCGCGGCCGGCCGATGCGGCCTGGCGCCGTGGCCGACGCCACAGCGTCGGCTATGTCGGCGTGATCGGCCAGTCGGAAGGCATCGATCTCTTGCTGCAGTCGATCGGCCACATCGTGCACGATCTCGGCCGCACCGACATCCAGTTCAACATCGCGGGCACCGGACCGGAGTGGAATGCGGTGGTCAAGCTCTGCGAGGAGATGCAGCTCTCCGACTACGTGAACTTCACCGGCGCCATCGCGGATGAGGCGCTGTTCACGATGCTCTCGACCGCTGACGTCTGCGTCAATCCGGACCGCGTCACGCCCATGAACGACATCTCCACCATGAACAAGATCATGGAGTACATGGCGCTCGGACGGCCGATCGTTCAGTTCGACGTTCGCGAGGGTCGGCGCTCGGCGCTCGACGCCTCGCTCTATGCCGCGAAGAACGATCCGAGGGATTTCGCGAGCAAGATCATTACGTTGATCGACGATTCGTCGTTGCGGCGAACGATGGGGGCGTTTGGCCGCGACCGCGTCGAGCGCGCGCTGTCGTGGACACATGAGGAGCCGAAGCTGCTCGCGGCCTATGAGGCGTTGTTCGCCAGGAAGGTCCCCGCACCGCGCGCGCATGCAACCGCCGAGCGGCCAACCTCGCAACCGTCCAGCGCGAACGCAGCCTCCGGACGGGCATCGTCTTGAACGCGCAGCCACCTCACTCACGTCAAACGCGACGCGGCTGCGGCCACGCGCACGTCCTGGATTGTTGAAGGTCGAAGCATGAACGTCAGCATTTTCGGCCTCGGCTATGTCGGAACGGTGTGCGCCGCCTGCTTCACCGAGCTCGGCCACCAGATCATCGGCGTCGACAAGAGCGTTGCGAAGGTCGACCTGATCCGCGGAGGCAGATCGCCGGTCGTCGAGCCGGGCATCTCGGACAAGGTGGCTCGCGCTGTGGCAACCGGTCAGCTGACCGCGACCACCGACGCCACCGAAGCGATCGTCAACAGCGATATATCGATGGTCTGCGTCGGCACGCCCTCGTCCGGCAACGGCAATCTCGACCTGACCGCGATCCGACAGGTCGCGATCGAGATCGGCCGCGGACTGCGCGCCAAGAACGCGCCGCATACCGTGACGATCCGCTCCACCGTGCTGCCCGGCACCACCCGCGGCACCGTCGGCCCGCTGATCGAGGAAGCGTCCGGCAACAGAATCGGACGCGACTTCGACCTCGCCTTCAATCCGGAGTTCCTGCGCGAAGGCAGCGCGATTGCGGATTTCAACGCGCCGTCCAAGACCGTGGTCGGCGCCTTCAACCAGGAAACCGCCGACCGCGTAATGGCGCTCTACAAGGATCTGCCCGGCGCCAAGATCACGCCGCCGGTCGAGACCGCGGAACTGGTGAAATACGTCGACAACAGCTGGCATGCGCTCAAGGTCAGCTTTGCCAACGAGATCGGCACGATCGCGAAGACGCTCGGCATCGACGGGCGCGACGTCATGAACATCTTCATGCAGGACACGCGACTCAACATCTCGCCGGCCTATCTGCGGCCGGGTTTTGCGTTCGGCGGGTCCTGCCTGCCCAAGGACGTCAAGGCGCTGAAGCACCTGGCGCACAGCCGCGGACTGTCGACGCCGGTGCTCGAAAGCATCCTGCCGAGCAATGACATGATCATGTCGCGCGGCGCCGACTGGATCCTGTCGCATGAGGGCCGCCGCATCGCTTTCCTCGGCATCAGCTTCAAGGCCGGCACCGACGACGTCCGCGACAGTCCGTTCGTGAGGCTGGTGAAGAGCCTGCGCGGCGAGCGGCGCGACATCCGGATCTACGACCCCAATGTGCAGCTGTCGCAACTGATCGGCGCCAACCGGGATTTCCTGATGCGCAATCCGGAGCTGGTCGGCCTGTTGAACGACGACGTGACGGCAACCATCGAGTGGGCCGACATTATCGTGCTGACGACGGCCGATCCGCGCTTCGTTGCGGCGCTGACGGCGACGCGTCCCGACCAGGTCGTGCTCGAACTGTCGGAGATCGGATTGCCCGAGCATGTGCGCGCCAAAGTGAGCGGCTTCCACTGGTAGGGACTATCATGGCCACCATGGGCCAGACCCGCGAGCGACCCGAAATCCGCTTTCACGACGAGATTTCGTCGGGGTGGGAGACGCTGCATCAGAGCCGCACCTTCAAGGCGCGGACGGCCGCGATGTTCGGTCTGCTCGGGAACGCGGACCTCAATTTGCAGCGCTGGCTCGACGCCGGCTGCGGCACCGGAACGCTGTCCCGCCTGCTCGCCGCACGCGGTTGCGACGTCACCGGCGTCGACGCATCATCGGAGATGATTGCGGCGGCACACGGCCGCCGCGCCGGCGGCACGCTCGCAGGGCGGCTCACATTCCAGCAGATTCCGACCATCGCAAGCCTGCCGTTTCCCGATCGATCCTTCGACGGCGCGCTATGCGCGAGCGTGCTGGAATATGTTCCCGACGTGGCGCAGTGCCTCGCCGAGATTCATCGCGTGCTCAGGCCTCGCGGGCTTTTGCTGCTCTCCATCCCCAACCGCGGATCGCTGCTGCGCCGGAGCTACAAGCTCGCGCATGCGGCCTCTTCACGCGTGTCGGCGCGGCCGCTGTTCCGCTATCTTGCGTTCTCCAAATTCGACACCTCGCCGGCGGCCATGCAGGATCTGCTGCGACAACATGGCTTCACGATGCTGGGGAGCAGCTTTGCCGGCTCCCCGCTCCCGCCGGTGCTCGATCGCCAGGCGACGGTCGGCACGCTGATCAACGTCCTGGCCCGGCGCGACGATTGACGTGGCAGGCGGATAGCTGCCTCAGGCCTTGATCGCCATCAGCGATTTGGTCATGCCGAGATAGCGTTCGCGATAGATCTTCGCGTCGGGAAAGGTTTCCGTCATCTCGCGCCAGTCGAACAGGTGCCAGTCGGGCGCGGTGCGCTTGAACCAGAAGCGGTTGAATATACTGATCAGCGCGATCTGCAGCCGCCTCGGCAGCAGGACGATGATGCCCGGCAGCCAGGTATGGCTTTCGATCGGAAAATACCGGTACGGCGTCTGCACGTAGAAGGACTTCGCGACCCGCGAGATCTCGCCCGCAAAACGGTTCTGATGCTCGCGCGCGATGCTCTGAAACGCCGCTCCGTCCTCGATCGTGACGACATCCTGCTTCGGCCCGGTGACATGTTCGATCACCGACGAGCAGAAGCAGAAGTCGAACGCCTGATCGTCGAACGGCAGGCGCTCTGTCTCCCGCAGCAGCACCGTCTTGAAGCCGAAGCGCTCGCGCGCGGCCTTCAGATCGTCGGCCGATATGTCGCAAACCGTGATGTCGGTATGGCGGGGCAGGATCGCGCGAATGTGCCGGCCGGTGCCGCCGCCAAGATCGAGAATTTTCGCGTCGAACGGCAGGTTCACAGTGCGAACGAGGAATTCGCCGCGCCGCTGGCGCGCTGCATTGGAAAATCGGGCTTGAATCGCACCCAGCAAGGTCAGTCTCCTGCTACCGGTCGGTTCGATCTGGCACGGCATGCGCGATCCCTCACGCAACGGTCCGTCGATTTTCCTGTCGCGCTCACCTGATGGCCTCGAAGAAGATCGACTCGTCCGGCCGGTTGTCGAGCCGGTCGATGTCGGGACAGACCCCCTCGCGATAGGCACGGGTGTAGGTTTCCGAACAGCCGGCGTCGCGGAACAGCGCGGCGAGCGAGGCCCGGGTGAAGCCCCAGTGATGCGCGAAGGCGGCCTCCTTGCGGCGATCGATCTCGAACACGCTCCTGAGGAATGCCTGCGGCGCCGCCGGATCGTAGAGCGCGACGATCCGCTCCATGTCGGGGACGACGATCCGGCACACCCCGCCCGGCGCCAGCACCCGCGCGATCTCGCGCGCCAGCCGCTCGACCTCGTCGGGAAACAGGTGCTCGAAGACATGCGCGCTGAATACCGCCGAGAGGCTGCGATCCGCGAACGGCAGCGGCCTCGTCAGGTTCATGTGGCGCAGCCCGGCGAACCTGCCCTGGCGATGCTCGGCATAGCGGGCATCGCTCAGCAGGCCCGCGAGATGCAGCGCTTTCGCCGCGAACGGCATCCGCGCGATCCACAGGTGCATCGTGATGTCGGTATTGATCCAGCCGTCGATGCCGCAATTGAAGGCGCCGATATGCAGCTTTTCGAGCGAGCCGCCGCACGCGTCGCCGGTCATGTCCGCTCCCGCGCCGAATTGGTCAGCACAACCGTGATTACCGACGCCGCGCTGGAGGCCACCATCGCCGCAACCGCGCCCATCACCTGCCAGGTCTCCGCCGCGAACGGCAGGACGCAGCACAGCGCG
Organism: Bradyrhizobium ferriligni; assembly: GCF_056837965.1. Lineage (NCBI taxonomy): Bacteria > Pseudomonadati > Pseudomonadota > Alphaproteobacteria > Hyphomicrobiales > Nitrobacteraceae > Bradyrhizobium > Bradyrhizobium ferriligni. Next base: position 40,273 of record NZ_JBXEJO010000011.1, on the reverse strand, counting down.
ACGAGGCCGGCGATCCGGCTCAGCATGAATCGCTGCGGCTTGCCGGTCGCAAACAGCGGCAGCGCGAGGCCGAGCCACACCGCGTCGAGCGCCATCGCCGCGCCCATCAAGGCGAGGCTGCCGGTGCCGATCTCATAGCTCTGTCCGTGGATGACAAGCGCCAGAATGCGCTGGCCGAGCAGCACGACCACCGTGCCGTAAGCGGCCGCGATCGACCCAAGCAGCAGGGCATTTTCGCGCGCGGCAGCGGCGACCGCGCTCCGCCGGCCGGCGCGCAGTTCGGCCGCGATTTCCGGCAGGCGAACCGAGAACATCGTCGCGCAGAACTGGCTGAGCGGTGCGAACACCAAGAGCAGGATCCGCAGCGACGCGCTCGCGTCCAGCCCGATCAGGAAGCCGCAGACCGGAATCAGCCCGATGCTGCCGATCCAGTAGGTGAGCGAGGTCGCGACGAACCAGCGACCGTTCCGAAACAGCCGCCGCAGCGAGCCGCGGAAGATTCTGGCTTGCGGCCAGGCCAGCTCGCGGGTGTGGGCCAGCAGCAGGCTGCCGGCGAGCGCGGCCGAGATCGCGATGCACGCCATCGCCGCGGCGGCGCCGGTGAGCTTGAGCGCGATCATCAGCCCAGCCGAGACGATCAGCGCCACGCAGTAGGTCAGCGAGGACGCCAGCGCGCGCGGCAGTCTGCCGTCGAGATAGCAGATCCGGCGAAACATGCTCTGCAGGCGAACCGCCGGGATCGCAAGCCCGGTTGCGATCACGAGCCCGCCGGCGTCCCCACCGGCGGCTGCGATCACAAGCCCCGCACTCACCAGCAGCAGGCCGAGCGCGCCCGAGACGAGCAGTGACGACAGATAGAGGCCGAGCCGCAGCTGCGGCCATAGCGACTTCGGGATCCGATGCGCGGTCGCCGGCAGCCCGTCGTCGAACAGGCCGCGCAGAAACACCGCCTCGATCAGGATCGAGAATGACCAGGCGACGCTGAACCTGCCGAATGAACTGATGTCGAGCACGTTGGCGAGCACGATCGTCAGCACGAAGGCAGACCCGCTCAGCAACGCCTGATCGATCAGGCCAAGCGCGACATTGCCCCCGGCACGCCGCAGCCGGCGAAGCAATCCGCTCATCGCACCGGCGACCCGGGTCTGAGCCGCCGCCCGGTCCAGCCTGTCGGTCAACGCACTCACGCCTCACTCACCCGTAGTCTGTTGAATGTCCGCCGCGGCGCCATTTGCAGCCTGGCCTCCGGGCCGAAATAGCACCAGAACACCAGCACGCAGCCGAAATAATTGTGCAGCAGCTGGCTGGAGTCATTGGCCGACGCGATCACGACGAACAGCAGCATCGCGAAGGGCGCCATACAGTACATCCCTCTCCGCTCGAACGCGAAGACGATGCTGTTCCACAATGCGAGCGCCAGCAGCAGCAGATAGAGCGCACCGCCGAGCAGGCCGAACTGGAGAAAGGCGTCGAGATAGGAATTCTCGAACGAACCGAACTCGGTGTTCCACGGCGCCATGCTCGTCAGCTCGTTCACGGGCGAGTTCGGCAGTTCGTTGAAGAATCCCGAAAACCCGTAGCCGAGCCAGGGGTGCTGCCAGAAGAAGTGCGGCCAGACCGACCAGAGGAACGAGCGGCCGGTCAGGTTTCCGCTGCGGCCGACCAGCCCATACAACTCGTCGCTCGGCACGGCGAACACGACAAGCGCAACAAAAGCGAGGCCGAGCCAATAGATCGAGGCAGCGCCCCTGTGCCCGAGCACCACCAGCAGAAGCCCGAAGGTCACGGCAAGCGCCGTCAACATGCTGATCAGCGGTCCTGCAGCGCCCGCTGCAGCGAGCGCAAAGAAATGACATCCCATCAGCAGCAGCGTCCAGCCGAATTGCCGCCGCGGTCCTGCCAGCATGCGCACGAAACAGATCAGCACCATGAGGCCGAAGAAGGCGCCCGCAAGATTCTTGTGGCCGAACACGCCGGCATAGGCCTGGGTTCCGAGCACCGTCGGCCGGTGCAGCGGGTCGTAATCCCATTGCGAGCCGATCACCGGAAAGAGCAGGACGTGAACGATCAGCACAACGATCCCGATCCGGAACAGCGTATCGACGAGACGATCGACCGGGCAACTGATCACGACCCACGCCGAGAACATCGTGGTCAGCAGATACATCGCGAACTTGATCGACGAGCCGGCGGGGTCGGCGCTCAGCGCCAGTGATACCAGGGCGAAGGCGATGAACGTCAGATAGAGGTGCGACTGTAGCATCAGCAGCCCGAAGCGGTTCCGATCGATCGCAATGTGCAGCATCAAGAGGATGTAGAGCAGCAGCCATGCGCCGCGGAACAGCGTGGATTCCCCGGCCCTTTCCGCGAACGAGATGCCCTCGATGAAATTGAACAGGAAATAGATGCAGCCGAGCACCATCACCAGATAGGCGTGCAGAAAGACATCGGTTCGCAGCCACCATCTGCCGATCATTGCACGGCCTCCTGCCGGGCCGGCGCCCTCAAGAGATGATCGACTGCGGCGGTGAAACGCGCCGCGGCGTCGGCAAGCGCATCGCGTCGCACGCTCTGCCGGGCCTGCCGCGACATCGCCTCCCAGCGCACGGGATGTTCGAGCAAGCCGCGCGCCGCGTCGACCCAAACCTGTTCATCGAGCGGGCAAACATAGCCGTTGTCCTGGTTACGCACCAACTCGCCGCCTGCCCCGACATGAGGCGACACCAGGCAGGGAACCCCGCACTGCAGGGCCTCGTTGCACACCAGGCCCCACGGTTCCAGCAATGAAGGCAGCAGCAGCAGCCGCGACTGCAGAAAGACGTCCGATATCGCCTGCCACGGCAGATAGCGGTCGTGGCTGACATCGATGCCGGCACCCCCGAGCCGCGCCAGCATGCGCTGTTCAGCGGTGCCGGACCCGACCACGCGCACCTTCAGCCCGGGCACGATCCGGCCAAGCGCGATCGCGACGTTCTCGAAGAAGATCGCGTTCTTGGCGTCGTCATTGAGTCGGGCGCACCAGAGCAGATGAAATGGACGGTCGTGGAATGCCGACACAACCGCCGGCGGATCCCATGCCGGCACCAACGGCACCACGAACAGATCGTCGGCGCGAACACCCTCGCCGCGGAAATACGCCCTGCCCTTGTCGCTGCAACATACGACTGCGTCGCACTGGCGCAGCAGCCAGGGCCGCGCCAGCCGATGATAGGCGGTGTTGGGCATCGTCTCGCGCCAGCCGTCGATCGTCAGCGCGAGCGCCTTGCCGTTGGCGCGCGCCCATGCCGCGCCGGCCAGCATCGAGGGATAAAGACCGTTGACGAACAGCACGTCGGGCGCGAGCGCATTCAAGGCGCGCCCGACCCCGATATTGACGTGGGTGTGACGCGACCGCGACAGCGGGATCGATACACCCGGCACCGTGCGCGTGATGTAGCGCGGCGTGAACGAGCCGGCCCAGGAGCGATCGGCCTCCTGCGGCGTACAGGAGAGCACCGCGAGATCCAGCCCACGGTCAACTAGCTCGTTGTAGAGCCGGTTGGTGTAGGGTGTGATCATGTTGTTGAAGACGACCACGCGCGGCGCCATGGCTTATCGGTCCTGTGGCGGCGCCGAGTCGTGCCGGCAGATCGCCCCGCAATGATAAGTCGCAAGTCGGGTCGCGACCCCTGGGCTGACCGTCAACAACGACTTCCGCACGATGCTCTTCGCGAGCCCCTTCATCCGCGACGAATGAAAAGCATGCACCGGCAGGCTGTGGTCCCAGGTGCCGAAGTCCTTGACCTTGAGCCCCACAGTCTCCAGCAGCAGCCGAAACGTATCGGGCGTGTAGAAATTGATATGGCCGATGTCGAGCGTCGATTGCAGCGCCCGGCGACTGGTCCGCGCGTGCAATTCGCAGGGCACCTCGACATAGATGAAGTCCCGCGAGACCCGGGCGAGCTCGTAAAGCAATGCGCGCGGTTCGGGCACGTGTTCCAGCACGTGGCTGGCATAGACGAGGTCGAACGCGCCGTCGGCGAACGGGATCGTCGCACCGTCATAGCTGGACCAGCGGAATGGAGTTGAAGCCGCGCCGTCGATCTCCAGATTGGTCGCGGGATCGATGACGTCGATGCCGGTGAAATCGCGGCCGACGCCGATCGCCGACAGCCGCGCCAGCACGGCGCCGGTGCCGCAGCCGACCTCGAGCACATTGCCGACCCTCGCGGCGGCTGCGCCGAGCAAGCCGGCGATATGATCGGCCTTGTCGACCGCGCAGACGCGGCGCCAGTCGCGCTCCTGCGCCGAATAGACGCCCTCATAATGCGCGTTGTGCTGTCCGACGCAAAATTCCATCGTCATGGCCTGGCTCTCGCCTCCGGCGGCATTGGGGCAAGCTCGTCGAAGCGGTCGTTCGATTTGTGCTCCCAATTGCGCCGTTCCGCCGGCGAGCGGCGGTCGAGATCGTATCCAATGTCGGCCATGGTGCGGGTCAGGATGTCGACGTTCCGTTGCGGGACAGCTGCGAGGCCGGCCAGCAGCTTGTCACGGTGCGCCCAGCCCGGTCCCTTCAGGAGATCGATTGCCTCGGTGTACAGCTCGGTCTTCACGAGACGCGCGAACTCGGCAATCACGTCGGACGAAAGGTCAGGCGGCAGCGCGTCGAACATTCCGAGCGCCATCGCGCTGCGCTTGACCACGATCCAGCCCTCATTCGGTCCGAGCCGGTACGACACCCGCAGCAGGTCGAAATTGGCGTCGCTCAAACCCTGCCTCGTATTGCGAAGCCAGAACAGCACGAGCCAGAGATAGGGATCGGCCGGCGCGCAGCCGAGCGATTTGCGGACAGCTTCGTCAAGCTCGCCCATCCGGGCGTCGACCTGCTCGCCGGATGCGAGCGCGTTCTCGGCGCGCCGCAACCGGATCACCGCCGCGCTGCGATCGATGGCCGGCATGCAATCCCTTTCCGCCACGGCGCGCGACAGCAGCGGACCGAGGTCATCGAGCTCGGCGTCGCTGACCGGTACGTTGCGAAGGATCAGGTCCTTTGCGCCGTCGAGCCGGGTCTGGTCGACAAAGTCCGGCAAGGTGGTCGTGCCCCAGGCGACAGACGAGCACGCGAGCGCGGCCAGCAAGCCGCGCGCAAGCCAGGCGGCTGCGCGCCCGGGCATCCCACCGTGCGTCTCAGTCGGTGTAGCCATATCGCCCATAGTGCGAGTTGTAATAGTAGTTCTTGCCGCCATAGCCGCTATAGCGGCTCATCGCGGCAATATCGGCCTTGTTGAGCACGACGCCGAGCAGGTTCTCGTTGACCGCTCGCGCGCTGCGCAGCGCGCGCTCGACCACCTGCACCTGGGTCTTGCCCCATTCCACGATGAAAACGAAGGAATCGACGAAGTGTGCGGTGATACGGACATCGACCACCGGCGTGAGCGGCGGGAAATCGACGATCACGTAGTCATAGTGGCTGCGGGCCCCGTCGATGAAATCCCTCATCTGGTCGGAGGCCAGCACGTCGTGCGAATGCGCGATGCGCGATCGCGTGGCGCCAGGCAGGAAGGCGAGGCCGGTCTCGGGATCGCGCCACAGCGTGTCCTGCAATGTCGCATTGTTCGACAGCACGTCGAGGATGCCGCGCTCGGCAGTCGCGGCGACCTTGCGGCTGAGCGAGGGATTGCGCAGATCGCAATCGATCAGGAGCACGCGGGCTCCGCTCTGGGCAACCAGTTGCGCAAACACGAAGGCCAGCGTCGACTTGCCCTCGTTGGGAAGCGCGGAGGTCAGGCCGAGGATCTTTGACGGCTTGGTGACGTTGAGGTCGGCATTGACCTTGATCGAGCGGATCGCTTCCGAAAACCGCGAGAACGGCGAATCGATCGCCGCCCACAGCACCGGCTCATCGCCGCGCCGGATCGTGCGCGGACCGATCGGCAGATTGGGACGACCGGCGACCGGAGCCTTGATCTGGCCCGGCGAGACGCGGGGAACGATGGCGACGCAGTCGGCCTCGAGGATCGTCTCGACCATTTCAGCGGTGCGGAACACCCGGTCATAGAGGTCGCGCAACACGCCGAGCCCGAGCCCGGCGATCAGGCCGCCGAGCGCCGAGAGCGCGAGCACGACCAAGGTCTGCGGATGGCTCTTGCTGAGCGGACGCGAGGCACGGGTGATCACCCGCGCCTCGCTGACGGGGAACGACTGCTGCTGCACGTTTTCCATGTAGCGCTGCAGGAAATTGTCGTAGAGCGAGCGATAGGTCTGCGCCGAGCTCTCGAGCTCGCGCAGCGTGACCTGCGCCTGGTTGGTGGACTGCGACTGCGACACCGAGTCGTTGACGGCGCGCTCGATCTCGTTCTGGCGCTGCAGGGCGATCGCATAGTCGCTCTTGTAGCTCTCGGCGAGCCGCTTCAGCTCGTCCACAATCGACGACTGGATCTCGCGCATCTGGTTGCGGAGGTTGACGGCGGCCAAATGATTGTAGCCGTAGCGCGACGACCAGTCGGCCTCGCGGTTGGCCAGCTCGAGATATTGCGAGCGCAGCTTGGTGATGACCTGGTTGTTCAGGGTATCGGCCACCGTCGCATCGGGGACGCCCCCCTTCACCACCGCCTCGATGCGGTCGAGCTTGGCCTTGGCGTCGGTGACCTGCGACTTCACGTGGAGCAGCTGGGTGTTGAGCTCGCCGAGCTGCTGCTCGTTGAGCAGCTTGCCGCTGGAGGTGACGATGTTGTTGGTCTTCTTGTAGTCGAGCACCGCGCGCTCGGCGTTGGATGCCTGCGTGCGCAGCTCCTGGATGCGGTCCTGCAGCCAGACACTGGCGCGGCGCGTCGCCTGATATTTGGAATCGAGCTGGTCGACGATGTAGGCGTCCGCGACGGCATTGGCGATCTGTGCCGCACGCTCGGGATCGAGCGAGCGGAAGCTGACCTCGATCACATAGGTCATGCCGCGGCGGCGGACGTCGAGCTGCTTCTGGAACGTGCGGACCGCGCGCCGGGTCCGGTCGAACTCGGTGGGCGGCGCACCGCCGGCGAGCAGGCCGGACACGAAATCGAGCACGGCTCCTACCGCGCCGGCCCTGGAGCCGACGAATTCCGGATCCTCGTTGAGCTTGAGGTCGCGGATCACCGCGAGCGCCACGTTCTCCGACTTCAGGATTTCGACCTGGCTCTCGACCGCGGCGGAATCCATCGGGGCCTCGCTCACCGGCGATTGCTGCTGGAAGGCCTGGAATTTGCGCGTGTCGATGATCATCGTGGCGAGCGCCGTATAGCTCGGCGCCGCAGTCATCAGGTAACAGATGCCGCCGAACAGGCAGAGCGCGGCGGTCCCGAGGATGACCCAGTATTGCCGGAGCAGATAGGTGACGAAGGCGTCGAAGGTTTCCGCCAGCGACGGCAGTTCGGCCGGACGATTTCTTAAGTCGACGGACGGCGAAATCTGGTTGCGCTGAAGCATCTCGTCCTATCGCCGCGCCGGCAGGATGGATCCTGCCCTCGCGCCCTCCAATGATTCTGCGAAGCGTCCCGCCGCCGACACCGAAGCGCGTTGCTGCAGAGAGTTCTCCATTGGCGATCGGAAGCCCGCTCAGGGAGTTACTGTTGAAATGAGGGTGGTGCCGGTGCCCGTGGCCGTACCGGTCGTCGTGCTGCCCGAACTGCTGACGGACGAGGTGAAGCTGAAGATGCCGGTGTTCACGCTGTTTCCGTCGATGGCCTCGAGCGTGCCAGCTCCGGCGCCGCTGGCGCCCAGCGCGCTGGTCTGGCCGCCGGATGCACCGGCGCTGCCCGCGCCGCCGGCGCCCGTTGCGGCGGTGCCGCTGTCACCCGACGCTGCGGCAAAGGCCATCACGGTGTCGAGATCCTTGGTGTCGGCAATCGCCTGCTGGATGCGCGTCGCGTAGGTCTGGTTGCTGCGCACCACGATGCGCGCGGCCTGGGCGAGACCGGCGGCGATCGCCGTCTTCTGGTCCTTGCTTGCCTTGGCGAGCAGCGCAATCAGCGGATCGAGCGATGTCGGATCGTTGAGGGCGAAATCGCGCGCCCGCGAGGTCAACTCCACGCCCGCATTCGGATATTGGGTCAGCAGCTGCTCCGGATTGGCCTTGAAATTGGTGACCGCCTGGGACAGCTGGATCAGCCCGCCAGGAGTCTCCGCCATCGCCGCGCCGCCGGGCGCCGCGAGCGCCAGCATCAGCAACATCGCGAGGCGCGGAGCGGAAAAACCGCCGGATCGCTCAAATGTGAACACAGCTATCTCCCTAACGAATACTAACAGTTCGTTAGCATAGTCAGAGTTATCGCGCCAATTAAATAGCCTCGCCGGCAGCGCCCCCGCTTCGGCGTGCCAAATCAGCGTTAACCGGCCGCCCGACCGTAACACCGGCGTCACGATCGGAGCCGCCATCGGAGCCGCCCCCGCCGGAGCGGAAGGATTGCGACAGGCCTGCCCCGAGCAGGGCCGCGATTACAACGGCATAGCCGGTGATCTGGAGCGAGAAATCGATCATCGAATGGAGCGCGCCGGCGGCCGACGCGCAGAGCGCCGCGAGCGGCACGATCACGTCGCGGCGACGAGTCCGCACGCCATGCGCGAGCACGCCGAACGCTGCGAGCAGCGCGATCATGGCGGCGCCGGCCATTAACATTCCGCCGTCGGACGCCAGTTCGAGCCAGCTGTTGTGCGCCCGGTTCCAGGTCCCGCGCAGCGAGATGTCGTCGGTGCGATAGGCCGGATAGACCCATTCGAAGGTCCCGAAACCATCGCCGAGCCACGGGTGATCCCAGATCATCCGCAACGTTGCGCGATAGGTCGAGAACCGTCCCTCGTCCGACAGGCCCATCGTGCTGAAGCGCGCGCCGACACCGCCGCCGAGAAGCTGCAGCAGTGCCAGCGCGATCAGGCTGCCGACGCCGAGCGCCACGATCATGCCGTAGCGGCGCGGCACGCGGTTGCGAAACAAGATTGCGGCAGCTGCGACCGCGGCGAGCAGCGAGATCCCGACGCCGCCGCGCGAGCCGGTCAGAAACATCGCCAGCAGGCAGGTGAGCCAGCCGAACGCATGGCCGGCGAGCCGGCGCCGCGCCGGCATATCGAGGCGCGCGAGCAGCCGTGACAGGCTGGCGCGGCGCGACGGCCAATGCCGCTCGATCAGCTCGCAGCCGAACAACAGCCAGATCAGCGCACAGCAACCATAATAGATGCCGGCAGTGTTGCGATTGACGAACGGAGATGTCAGCCACGCCAGGTGCGCCTGCTTCTCGTGCAGCAGGTAGATCCGGGTGGGATCGATCGCGAAAGTGATGATGCCGCAGATCGCATAGACCAGGCCCGCCGCGGCCACCGCCCGCAACAACCCGCGCGCCAGTCCGCGGTTGGCACCGAGCATGACGCCGATGGCGAAGCTGAGCAGGCAAACGATTCCGACGCCGATCGAATAGAACGGCTGACCGCGCGCGATCGACACGGCCGGCGGCAGCTCGGCAGGCAGCAATTTGCCGGCCTGTGCCCACAACGCGTTCGGCGCCACGCCTGACCAGGGGTGGAGCGCCGACTGCTCGTGCAGCACCAGCATGGCAAGCGCCGTCAATAGCGCCGTCACGGCGAGGATCATGAGCTGACTGCCGCGCAGGCGCATCGGCAACACCCCGAGCAGTGAAATCCCGAGCAGGATCGACCAGATCGCGGGCGCAACTGTGCCGACCGAGCCGAGCGGCAGCGGCGCCAAGGCGACGACGGCGCAGAACAGCCACGACGACCAGCGCACCGGCCACGGCAATGCCGTCGCCTCGCCCGAGCCGGAAGCTAGTCGCAAACGTGTCATGAAGCCGGCCGTGCCGGCTCACGCCCCAATATCAGGGCGCAAGCTTGATCGAATTACGAAGTAAGGTTGCGTTGTAGGCGGCCACGATCGGATCGTTCACCGTTGCGGTCACGAGGCGGATCTGCTGCATCACCTTGGCGTCCTCGACGGATGCCGCGTTCGACGCATAGAGCACGTCCTTGTTGCGCAACTGGAAACGCGTGGCCAGGAAATAGCCGGCCGGATCGCGGAAATTGATGTTGTAGACGACCGGGATGATCGGCCCTGAATATTTGCTGACGTCGACGCCAAGCTTGGCGGCCACTTCCGGCAGTTCGCCGCGATAGACGAACACCGAGGCCGGATCGGCCGAGGAGTCGTTCAGGCCGCCCGCTTTGGCGACCGCTTCGGCGAGCGAGATGCGCCAGGCCTCGAAATTGAACTGGCCCTGCGCGCCCGAGGCGCCGAAGGCGACGAAGGTCTGCGGCTCGCGGTAGACATAAATGGTGTCGCCGGGATGGGCGTAGATATTGCTCTTGGGCTCGTAGACCAGCTGGCCGAACGGCACCGTAGTACGTTTGCCGTCGCGCTCGAGCATGACCCATGTGTCAAAGCCCTGCCCTTTCGGGCCGCCGGCGCGCGTGATGGCGTCGAGCACGTGCTCACCCGCTGCGTTGGCGGGGAAGCGGTTCGGCGAATTGACCTCGCCGAGCACGGAGATCAGCGAGGTGCGCTGCTCGATCAGGGCGACCACGGCCTGCGGCTCGATCGCGCGGTTCTTCAGCGCATCGACGATCGAGCGCTGCACTTCGGTCGGCGTGCGGCTCTTGGCGCGGATCGCGCCGGCATAGGGCACCGAGATGTTGCCGTCGGTATCGACGTTCTGGTTCGGCAGCGTGATGTAGTTGCCGGGACGCACGCCGGCCTCGACCGGAATGAACAGACCGCCGGCGGCGGCCTCGAAGATCGTGACGCTGACGACGTCGCCGATGCCGAAGCGGATATCCTTCGGCGGCGGGCCCTGGATGCCGCCGGCAAGTTGCGGCGCGAATGACGCCAGCACGTTCTCGATCTGCGGTGTGATCTTGACCATCGCATAGGGCAGGCTTTCGGGATCGCGCTGCCCGGCCACGACATCGGAGCTCGTCGGACCGTTGGTCGGCATGTAGTGGCAACCGCTGACCCAACAGGCGGCCGCAAGCAATAACATTACCCGAATGAAAACCGCACGCGACATTTAAATACTCCGGCCGTGCCGTAACACGCCGACTATCATAATCACAAGGTTCCGCGATATATTGCGATGCAATTGATAAATAATGTTAGCGAGGTGAGGCAATTCGGCGACACCGGCGCACCGCCGTGAGACAAAGCCCGGCGCACCGTCACTCCGGCTTTGATTTCGTCCGGTGTTCCCGTTATCTGTGAATGAGATGGTTTGAGTTAACCGATTGAGGGTTCGATGACCCGCATGAAGCCACTGGCGATCGCGTTGGGAATGGTCGCCTTGCTGCTGGGCGGTTCTGTTGGCAGCTCGGTTTTTGCCGCAGAACTAAGCGTTTCCCCGGCGCCGCGCGCCGTGCAACGGGTCGGCGGCAACTGTCAGCGGCTGCAATATTGTCATGGCGACGTCTGCCAGTGGAAACGGGTTTGCTGGCACGGCTGTCCCGATCGCTACTCCTGCGCACCGCTCTACGGCGCCTATGGACCATATGGCGGACGCGACTATTGGGCCGCCTATAGTTACGGCGATCTGCGCCCGTTTTGAATGTTAATCTATTAACAAATCCACTGGCCATTCGCGCGTCGGCCGGCGCCGCGCCGGCCCGCTTGCGGCGTGCGGATTAACCCCGGCTTAGGCCCGGCCCGCTACCGTGCGGGCGCAGGGTTTGGTTATGTTATTTGTTTTCCTTGGCAATTTGATCGGCGGCACCGTTCTCGGGCTGCGCCAGCACTGTCTGGTGCTGGCGCCGGTGGCGCTCGCGGAGCTCGCGCTGCTGGCGGCCATTGGCGTGGTCCGCCTGTCGTGGTCGGAAACCGCGCTGCTCATGATCACCGCGATCGTAGCGCTGCAAGTCGGTTATCTGGCAAGCACCTTCGCGCCGCTGTTCTGGTCCCGCACCTCGACGCCGCGTCTCGCCCTGCGCCGTTCGCAATAGCAGGGCATAACACTGCCCCTTTTGGCGTGGCCGATTTCCGTTGACCTCGCGGCAAGCCCGGGGCATCCCGCTGTCTTGCGTCTCATCCTCCGCAGGACCTCCCCCTCTCGTGTGGAACGTCACGGCTTTCATCTGCATCTTGATCGGGGCGTCGATTCCGCTGGGTCTCATCGACGCATCGCTCGCGACGGGTCCCGTCGGCGCGGCGACGTCGCTCGGGCTGCTCGCAAGCCTCGTGGCGATCCGTCCAGGTGAGCTGTCGTTCCTGATGTCGGTCGCCGGGCCCGCTGTTGCGGCGGCGCTTCTGCCGATGCTCTGGATCATCCTGCAGATGCTGCCACTGGCTTCCTTGGCACATCCGGTGTGGAAGTTCGCCGGCGAAACACTGGGAGCACAGCTCAGCGGCAGCATCACGATCGACACCAGCGCAAGCCTCGGCGCGCTGCTGATCTGGCTGTCACTCACGTCAGTCATGATCACCGCCGCCGCGATCGCGATCGACGCCCGCCGCGCCGATGTGGTGGCCCGCACCATTGCAGCAACGGCGGCCGTCGCGGCCCTGATCCTGCTGCCATCAAGCGATCCGGTCAAAGTCTGGCTTGGTGCTGCGCGCGATGAGACGGCAAACGGATTCCTGGTCGTGGTTCTCGTTGGCGTTCCGCTCAGCCTTGCGCGCGCGCTCGACGTCGGCGGACACGCTGACGGCCGCACCGCAGCCCAATTGACGCGGCTGCGCTGGCTACTCGCCGCCGGCGCGCTGTTCTGCGCCGCCAGCGCCTGCTGGTACGGAGGGCGCGGCGCCGCGATCTCACTCGCCGCGGGCATCGCCCTCGTCCTGATGACCTTCGCCGCGCGGAAGCTTCACCTGCACCGCTGGAGCAGCGCTGCTGCTGCGGCGGCGATCGCGCTGATCGCCCTGGCGACGGCGATCGCCAACCGCCATCCCGACGTGCCGCTTGCGGTCGCGTTTGTTCATGCACCGTCCGAGTTCGTGCAATCGACCCATAATCTGCTCGCCGACCTGCCCGCACTCGGCAGCGGCGCCGGCACCACGGCAACGCTGGCGTCGACCTATATGGACTGGCAGGGCGCCACCACGCGGCCGGCGGTTGCGACCAGCGCGGCGGCCTTGATCGCCCAGTTCGGCTCCGCCATGTTCTGGACTTTAGTCGCGGCTATCATCGTCGGCATCGCAGCGTTCACGGCCGGTGCGCGCAATCGCGGCCGCGACTGGTCCTACCCTGCATCGGCCGCAGCCATCCTGCTGACGCTGCTGCTTGCCAGCTTCACCTTGCCGGAATTGCCGGCGCTGCCCGGAGTGATCGTGTTGGGAGCCGTGATCGGAACAGGACTGGCACAGCGGATCAGCCGTTCACGGTTGCAGGCGGGCTAGACGCCAGATGCGCAGCTTCCTCCAGCGTCTTGTCGGCCAGACCGGCGATCGCGAACATGAGGGCGACGAGACCTGCATCTACGCCGTCGGTGATATCCACGGTCACGCCGATCTGCTGCACGAGATCTGCGCCCGCATCGATGCCGACATCGGTCGGTTCCGGCCGGCGCGACCCATCCAGGTGTTCCTCGGCGACTATATCGATCGCGGACCGGATTCGCGCGATGTCATCGCCATGCTCGATCAACGCCGCCGCACCCGCAGCATGGTCTGCCTGCTCGGCAATCACGAGGCCTGCCTGCTGGAGTTTCTCGTCAATCCCGACATGCTCGCGCAATGGCGGCAGTTCGGCGGCTTGCAAACGCTGATGTCCTACGGATTGACGCCCTCGCCCAATCCCGACGCCTCCGAACGAAGGGCGCTCGCCCGGCAATTGATCCGCCAGATGCCGCCGGCCCATCTCGCGTTCCTGCGCTCGCTGCCGCTCTGTTATGTGCACAAGCGCTACTTCTTCGTCCATGCCGGCGTCAGGCCCGGCGTCGCGCTCAACCAGCAGCGCAAGGAGGATCTGCTCTGGATCCGCGACGACTTCCTGATGTCGGAAGATGATTTCGGCAAGGTCGTGGTCCACGGCCATACGCCGGTGCATGAGGCCGAGCTGCTGCGCAACCGCATCAATATCGACACCGGCGCCTATGCGACCGGCCGCCTGACCTGCGTCAAGCTCGAGGGAGCACGGCGAACCCTGCTGATGACCGGCAACCGGGCCGCGCACCATGGCTGACACGATAGCTAACACGATGGCTGAGGCGATCGGCCGGAATGCGAGGCGCCTCTCGCCGGCCTTCGTGCCGGCCGCCGCCGCGATCGGCGCGGCGACGCTGGCCTTGTCGGCCTGGTGGCTTGCCGCCGATGCATTGCGCGGCAAACCGGCGATCGCCGCAGAGGTCGGCATGGTCCGAGGCGAGCTGTGGCTGCGCGACGGCTGGAGCGAATTGCAGACGTCGCCGGAGGCGGCCGAAGCCGCGTTCACGCGCGCGCTTCGCCTCTCGCCGATGGACGCCGGCGCCTGGTTCGGCCTCGCCTCGGCAACGGGACGGTTCGATTGGCTGAACCCGACCGCGTCGAAGGCGCTGAAGATGTCCTACTACACCGGCTTCAACCGCAGCGACCTGATCGCGCCGCGCCTGATCCTGCTGGCGCAGGTCGACACCGCGCGCGATGTCGAATTGGTCGATCTGCTGCAGCGGCAGATCCGCCTGATCCTCACCCGCGCGCCGGAGCTGAAGGGAGCGATCGGGCAGGCCTATCGCGTGGCTGGCGACGCCAACCGGCGCATCATCGAGGCGGAATTCAAGGACGCCAACCAGAGCATTCCGGAGTAAGGCGCGCCTGGCGCCGGATGCCCAGCCGTCAGATGCCCTTGTGACGCAGCACCGCGCCGACCGTGCGCAGCAGGATGCGCAGGTCGAGCACGAAGCTCCAGCTCTTGATGTAGATGAGGTCGTGCGCCACGCGCAGCTGCATGTCCTCGATCGCCGGCGTCGCGCCGCGCAGCCCCTGCACCTGCGCGAGACCGGTGATGCCGGGCTTGACGTGCTGGCGCTGCGCGTAGCTCGCGATCAGCTTCGAATATTTGTCGTCATGCGCCAGCGCGTGCGGCCGCGGCCCGACCAGCGACATGTCGCCGCGCAACACGTTCACCAGCTGCGGCAGCTCGTCGATGCTGCGGCGGCGCAGCGTCGCGCCGATCCCGGTCAGCCGCGGATCGTTCGGGCGGGCCTGCGTGATGACATCGCCATCCTCGAGCACGTGCATCGAGCGGAATTTGAGGATGGTGAATTGCTCGCCGTCGAAGCCGTTACGGCGCTGTCGGAACAGGACCGGCCCCCTGGAGTCGAGCTTGATCGCAATCGCCGTTCCGATCAGCAGCGGCGCGAACAGCACCAGGAGGCCGCTGGATGCCACGATGTCGAACAGCCGCTTGCCGGCGCGCTCGAGCGAGGTAAGCGGCGAGCGCTGCATTTCCAGCGTCGGGATCGGGCCGGTCGCCACCATCCGCAGCGCCAGGAACCGCTCCGCGGTCCGGTCCGGCAGCAGCCGCACCGGCAGCGGCGATGCCCGCAGCTGATCGCACACGAACTGGATGCGCGGCTCTTGCTGCCAGGGCAAGGCCAGGATGATCTCGTCGGCGCCGCACTCGCGGGCTGCACGAATGGCTGACGCGACGGCAGCCCGGTCGCCGGCGTCGTCGGACGATCCGGAGAGCTGGACCCGTCGCACCTCGCTAACGCCGAAATCGCTCAGCAGGCTCGCTTGCCGCACCCGGGACAATTCGTCCGCCATCCCGACCACGACCGCGCGGCGCGTGGCCAGCATGCCGCGGTCGATCGCGCGTTGCAGCGGCGCCTGCAGCAGCATCCGTCCAGTGACCAGGCCGAGGCCGCCGATCAGGCCAAATGACATCACCGATCCGCGCGAGACGCCGGAACCCACCTTCAGAAGGAAGATGATCAAGGTCATCAGCAGAACGACCAGCAGCCACCCGCCGAGCAGGCTGCTCCAGCGCCGGTCGAGACCGGCCAGCACCTGCGCATTGTAGAGGCCCTGCGACTTCGCCACGAACATGTGAAGGATGGCGGCGAGGACCCCGATCCCTAGAAAACCCTCGAAGCTGTTGCTATAAACCGTGTGGTAGTAAAAGAGGTGATAGGCCGCGCCGCCAACGATGCTGGACAGCACGACGATTATCATCTCGAACGCGACGGCGAATACCTCGAGAGAGGCGAAAGCGAACGAGAAGGCGCCGAAGTTAACCGGTACCTTCGTCAATCGAGCGTCCGAAAGGTCGGTCATCGGGAATTAACATTCGTGTTAACAATTCATATGTGTATTATCAGGCGGGTCGTGAGCTCGCAAGACCTGCTGCGGATATCGGATAGAGAGCGCGCATGAGTTCATCGGCTGGCGAAACCGAGGCCGCGCTGGTGGCCCTCCTCCATCTCATCCGCCTGATGGGTGCCGAACTCGTCGCAGGCCAGCACCGCGACGACGTCGAGGTGCTGGTCAAGGCGATCGAGACAAAGCTGCGAGCGGCCCGCTTCCCGGCGGACATGCCGAATCAGGACATCGTCAGAGGCCTGGACCTTGCACAGGCCAGACTGCGTCCGATCTTCGAAGAACTGCGCGCAAGGTCGGAGAAGGCACATCTGAGCGACCAGCTACTGCTGGCTCCCAGGCCTCCACGCATCCACTAACAGATAGGTTACGTCAGCTTTGGGCTTCACCACGGCGGGGCAAGCCGCTCCCGCCGCTGGACCTGAGCGCAAGCTTCTCCTCGATCTTCATTTTCTCGAGCAGCAAGTCGGTCACGATCCGGCGCAGCCGTTCATTTTCCAGCCGTAATTCATCAATACGGTTATGGACAGGGGGGATCCCATCTCGATCATCGGTGCGAGAGGCGAATTCGGTAACAGTACCATTCGCCTGGTGGCCACGTGCGGCCTCCTGCTTGCGCCAGCGATGAAATGTCATCACGCTAACGCCCAGCACCTTGCACGCTTGGGCCTGGGACTGCCCCCGCGCCATGAGTTCCTCGGCCTGTTTGACCTTGGAACTGATCTCCTCAGTAGAATGACGCCTCATTGGTCATCTCATTGCCCCCTAGATTAGCAATCATCGCATGGCCTATAAGCTATGTAAATGCAACAGGAAATTCAAATTGAGGGTTTCCCGGGGGCCTTTCGGGAGCCTCGAACTTGCCGGTCGGCAGCAACACATAGTGCGAAGAAACGCCGAAGCTGCAAGGTATTTACCGGAATATACGGGGAATATTCCTCCGCTGAAAGGGCCCGATAAAAAAAGTTATACGACTTTCTGTGTATGAGAGTTTGATCTGGATAACTGGCGCACTGTTTGCATTCTCAAATGAGAATATTCAATCGGTCTCTCGACAGATTGTGAGTGCGCCATGCCCCGCCGCGATAATCGCCTCATCGGTCAAGCGCAACTTTCACAAATTTCTAACAAATTAATCCCGCGACTTTCGCGTCCGACCGCTTGCGGGCGTACACGCCCAGCAGTAGTTACTAGGACGTTAGGTGTCATGAGGGTTTCAACATATTTGAGGATTATTTTCACGAGATCTAACGCTCATAACTCGATCCACGAATTATCAATTAAGCGCTTTCCCACCCAAGGCCATCAGGCGGAACCACGTCCGCCCGATAATCCACGAACCATTCTGCGCTGACGCTTGTCAGAGCCAGTCTCTGATCAACATTCTTTTTGCGAGGATCGACACCATGGCGCGTCTCAAGGTCTTCGAGGGGAACCAACCCGCGTCCAGCGAGGCGGCCGACATCCTGGAACGCCTCGTCGCAGAGAATTGCGAGCTCCGGCATACCGCGGTCGAACTGGTCTTGCAGAATTGGATCCTGCGCGAGCGTCTGTCCGATGTCGGGGCGCACAAGTCCGTGCCGCAGGAACACTGACCGCCCCAACCCTCACGACCGCGATTGTCCGCAACAACGTCCGCCAGCTCGCCTGAACGAGCATCGGGCCGGCGCATTCTTCAATTTAGAATTGAATTGTCCGCAGCTGCAGGCGCGCCAGCATGCTCGCCGGATTGGCGAGGATGTGGCCGCATATCTTGCCGGTGAGAAATAGGCTGACGAACTTCAGCTGTGAACCCGGCGCAGCGCGACGCGCGGGGTGTTCTGCTCACGAGACATGCCGAACGAACGCGACGAGCCCGGGCGTTCCTGGATTTCACGTAACTCAGCGATATCAAGCATCAGCGCAACGACTTCGTTGCGCAGCGATTGATTGGTCGCGAGCAACGCCTCTTCGATCGGCTGATGCAAATGTTGAACTTTGTGCTGCTTCATGGCGCGCCCTCGCTCTGCGGTTAAGGGTATGAGCGATGTGATTGAAGTTTCGATGACAGGGTTATTCCGCGCACATGGAAGGCGGTTAATGGGGCAGGTTTGCGACCAACGCGGCTCCGAGTTAAATTTTCTCAATCAGGTTCCACAACCTGATCGCGAAGCGCTCGATCGGCGGCCTTTGATGTGTCGTACCGATGAGTTGGCAGCGGCAGCGATAAGGCGCGCGGCTGGACAACGCGGCTCAATGCGGGGCAGAAGCTCTACCAAGCGCATGATATTGCTTGGTGATCATTGATGGCCGCCGTGCCGTGCAATGCTGAACGCGCATTGTTCGGCTATCACAATGTCGCCGTGTTACAGCGATCGCACATCAAAGGACGCGTTCAGGCGCACACAAGATATTCCACCAAGCTGCTCCCCAGACGCAAAATCTGCTGCTGCCATGTCCATCAAGGATCGCAGAGTGTTTCGACCGGTTGCGAATATTGAAGCGGTTGAGGGTGTCCTGAAGCGCTCGAGCAACCTTGCAAAATGAATTCAACGCTGGACATCGGATCAAGCGCGATTTCGCCTCCGCCGGCCCCAACCGCGCTAACGCTATTCTAATTCAAATGAGCGGGACCGAGGCGTCCGACTTGAACAGAGGGAGCGAACGCCTTTCGCGCGCTTGGCGCTCCATTCGCACGCGCTTGCACAGTCGCCACAAACAGCAGCGGCAGCGAAGATTCGCCATAAGCATCGCTAATTCGCCACGCGCGTCGCGATCGCGCGCTATTTCGATTTAGGAGGCGCATCGTCGTCCATCTTGCCACCATTGGCGACGCACTTTTTAAAATAGTCGCGCTGGGCTTTCGCACCGCCCCGCGCGCTGCCGGAAGCAGGATTGCCGGGCTGTAGCGGCGGAAATGCCTTCGCCACCAAAGCATCGCAGGCGCGCGCCACCTGCACGTCGATCGCGTGCGCCGGAACCATTATGCTGCAGATCATGACCACGGCTGAAGCGATCGCAAAACCCGAGATAACTCGCATTGCCACACTCCGTTCCAAGCTGAACCAGTTTTTTTCTCGAGTCCGGACTCGCAAGGAGCGCACTAAAGCATGATCCGGAAAAGTGCGAAGCGGTTTTCCGTCGCAACAAACGGGGATCGCGTTTGCGCGAAGATCAAGCCCTGACCGCGAGTTGAAAAGCGACGACGATTCTCGCGGCGCCTAGGCCCGATCGACGTCGTGATAGGCCCGATACCAGGCGACAAACCTGGCAATGCCATCCTCGATCCGCGTCTGCGGGCGGAAGCCGATTTCACGCTCCAGGTCGGAGACGTCGGCCGACGTCTCCGGTACATCTCCCGGTTGCATCGGCAGCAACTGCTTTTCGGCCTGCCGCCCGAAGCCCTGCTCGAGCAGCGCCACCACATGCATCAATTCTTCCGGCCTGCTGTTGCCGATATTGTAGACCCGCCACGGCGCCCGGCTCGAACCCGGATCGGGATGCGCTCCCGACCAGTTGACGTCGCCCTCGGGCGCACGGCCGATCAACCGCACCATCGCCTCGACCACGTCGTCGACATAGGTGAAGTCGCGCCGCATGTTGCCGTTGTTGAACAGCCGGATCGGCTTGCCCTTGGTGATCGCGTCGGCGAACGCATAGAGCGCCATGTCGGGCCGATACCACGTCCCATACACGGTAAAAAACCGCAGCCCGGTCGTCGGTACGCGATAGAGATGGCTGTAGGAATGGGCGATCAGCTCGTTGGCCTTCTTGGTCGCGGCGTACAGGCTGACCGGATGGTCGACATTGTCGTGGACCGAAAACGGCAACTTGGTGTTGGCGCCATAGACTGACGATGAGGACGCAAACAACAGGTGTTTGCACGCGGTGTGCCGGCAGCCCTCGAGGACGTTAAGGAAGCCCTCCAGATTGGAATCCGCATAGGCGTGCGGGTTCTGCAGGGAATAGCGCACGCCGGCCTGCGCAGCGAGATGCACCACGACCTCGAAGCGATAACGCTCGAACAGCGCCTTCATGCCGGCGCGGTCGGCGAGGTCGAGCTCCACGAAGGTGAACCCACGGTGCTGCTTGAGCAGATCGAGGCGCGCGCGCTTGAGCGCCGGGTCGTAATAGTCGTTCAGATTATCGAGGCCGATGACGGGCTGCCCTGCCCGCAGCAGATGCTCCGCCAGATGGAAGCCGATGAAGCCGGCGCAGCCCGTGACGAGTAGATTGCCTGCGATCACCACGTTTTGCCTGTGCCTTTCGCCTTGCGCCGGACCTTCGGGAAACGCCGTTACACGCGGCAGCCGCAGCTGCCTGCACGTTGCGCGCCGCTAGGCGTCAGTTGCCGGCGGCCGGAGGCTTGTAGTCCGGAAAGCGGCTCAGGACCGCGGCCTTCATGAACTTGAAGTGCGCAATCTCGGTCGCCAATTCCTTCAGCCGGCGCTGGCCGTTGGAGATCTCGGCGTCAAACAGGTCTTGATGATAGTTGTCAAGCGCCTCGCGTTCCAGATATTCGTCGGTGCCGTTGCCGAGGGTCACCGCGGCGCGGGCCAGAACATCATCGACACGGCGGCCAAGACCGGATTGCTCGCTTTCGGCTGCCTGCAACGCGGCCTCGATCGCGGCCATGATCGATCCGATCCGGGCGCGATCGGTCTCGGCATCGCGCTCGGCCGAGCGTGCCTTGAAACCTTCCTCGCCGCGGCGCGACCTGATCAGGTCATGCGCGCGAGACCGCAAAAACAGCTGAAACATCTGTCAGTATCCGGTTCGGGCCCATTCAGGCAGCACAGGTCAAAAATCGCCCGGTCTTAGTTAAAAAAGGATGAATTGCCCTCATGCCCGGCCCTCAGGTCGGCTTTCCACTTGATCCAGGCCTTGTCATGCTTGTCATAGAGTTCGAGCCACCGTCCCTCACCCGCTGACGGCACCAGGCCCGTGCCCTTATCGTCTCCGTCCGCCAGTCCCGGCAGCGAGGAGTCCAGGTCCTCGAACTCCGATGTCTCCTCAAGCGTTAGCCCGACCAGCACGCGCTTGCCACTGACATCGACGACATACCGCCTTGGCGAATGCCCCCTGAGATCACTCATGACGTGAAAGTTCCCTTGCGATCCGCGGGGCTGGCGACGAGATCAGCCGCACGCTGGCGCGCAACCAACCCGCCTGCCGCAACGGACGCGGACATGATGACCGATTGCATGTTGCCAGCCAACCCCAACTCACCACGCACAGTCGCGCTACCTCGATCGAACTACTCCGCTAGAACGCGCGACGCATGTGGCCGAACGCACTGACCGGCTGTTCCCGCCTCGACGATTTCGCGGCTGATGGCGCCACATACGGTGCATAGATCCGATATTGCGCGCGGCGCTTGTGCGACCGCCACGAACGCGCAGCGAAACCGGAGAAGAAGCCTGCGACGAACACCGCCGCGAGAATCAGAGCAGGAGAAACCATCACAATCGTCCACGTTCGCCCCGATGTTATTAACATTCGAAGTTGTGACGACATCATGATTGGACGCGCCGAAAGATTGTTCAGCCGCTGGAATTTTTGTGCAATCGAACGGCGCAACAATGATCAGGCATCAACAATGGTTGTTCTCGCGAGACAACGTCTCAGGAGAACCACCAGAGCATGAATTTCAGGAACATCGAGCTGAGAAGATAGATCCACCCCGCCATCGCCAGCACCGTCAATCCGACGAAGACACCTGAAACGCTTTTCTCCTTGAGGCGGGCCAGCAACGAGTTTTTTTCTTCTTGCGAATAGAACATCTCAGGCTCAGGACGTATCTGATTCAAATCAGCTAGCAGTCAATTTCGATGATCTCGTGACGCGTCGCCGCAGCCATTCGCCGCGCGCATCACAGATCACCGCTGCAAAACGCTGCCAAGCCGCACGTCATCGCTCAGGGAAATTCCATTCGACACGATGTGGAATTCGACGTCGGCGATCGCGGCAGCCCGCGCGCCGGAATTTCCACTTGCATTCTGGTCCGATCGGCGTCGCGTCCGTACGTCAAGACGATCGTGCAGCTTGACCATGCGATGTGGCCCGCATGCGGGATAGCGGCGCGCCGGAAGCCCGTGCGATCGACCGAACGGATTTTTCCCGGGAGCAATCTGCCCGCTTCGCCCCGCCTCTCAGTTTAACAATCAAGTCCTCGCACGCAGCCAACCAATGATCATCGCCTCACACGCGGAAAAAGGCGAACCAGACTATGCCGAGGATCAGGACAGCCAGCCCTGTCGAGGCCGTGAGCAGCGCGAGAACCGAAGGTCCAGGCTCGGCCTGGCGCGCCTCTGTCGGGGTTTCGACGATTTGACCGTGTCGTTCCGTTGCCATGGCAACCTCTTTGCTTAAGTGCCTGTAATTCCGGCGTTTGCCGCTCCCCTTCGACAGCCAACGCGTGATCGGGAGTGATGTTCCGAGCGCTTCAACGGCTGCCCAACCGCAGTCCCGCCGCCGCGTCAAACGGGCGCAGCGCGAGGTCACGGTTAACGCCGTTGCGAGATTCACCGGGCCGTGTTGTTTCAAACTGGGGTTCCCGGTGTTATCCTTGACCGTTCCGTCGGTTGCGTAATCGGAGTTTCCCCGGAGTTTCCCTATGGCCCCTCGCGCCAATTGGAAGGGCTTCTTGCGCCTTTCGCTCGTGACTTGCCCGGTTGCCCTGTACCCGGCGACATCGGATACCGAAAAGGTCTCCTTCAACCAGATCAACCGCAAGACCGGCCACCGCATCAAATATGCCAAGGTCGACGCGGAGACTGGCGAGGAAGTCTCTACCGAAGACATCATGAAGGGCTACAAGGTCGACACCGACACCTATATCGAGGTCACCAAGGAAGAGCTCGACGACATCGCGCTGGATTCGACCCGCACCATCGAGATCGACGAATTCGTGCCGCGCAGCGAGATCGACAGCCGCTATCTGATCCGCCCCTACTACCTCGTTCCCGACGGCAAGGTCGGCCACGACGCCTTTGCGGTGATCCGCGAGACCATCCGCAGCCTGAACAAGGTGGCGATCGGCCGCGTGGTGCTGACCAATCGCGAGCACATCATCGCGCTCGAGCCACTGGATAACGGGCTGATGGGCACGCTGTTGCGCTACCCGTACGAGGTGCGCAGCGAGAAGGAGTATTTCGACGACATCCAGGATGTGAAGATCACCAAGGACATGCTCGATCTCGCCAAGCACATCGTCGAGCAGAAGTCCGCCGACTTCGATCCGGAGGAGTTCGAGGACCGCTACGAGCAGGCGCTGATCGACCTGATCAACCAGAAGCGCGACGGCATCAAGATTGCCAAGCCCGCGGCGAAGACCAGCGGCAACGTCATCAACCTGATGGACGCCCTGAAAAAGAGCCTCGCCAACGAGAAGCAGGCCGCGCCCGCCAAGGCCGAGGCAAAGGCCGCGAAGGGCAAGAAGCCGAAGAAGCGCATCGAGGGCCAGCGCGAAATGCTGCTGCCGATCTCGGGCAGCGGCAAGCGCGAGCCCAAGGAGGCCGCCAAGCCCGAGCCGAAGAAGGCCGAGAAGACAACGCGCGCCCAGGGCACCGCGGCGCGGAAGAAGGCAGGCTAGTGTGCTGAATGCGAAGTTCGTGCGATTTCGCGGCAGCCACTTTCACGAACTTCGCATTCATAAAGCACACTAGAATCATAAGTTTGCTAGTGTCCTTATCGAATCCGAAGTTCGCTCCGAAGGTGCGGCAAATGATGCGAACTTCGGATTCGGGACACTAGCGCAGCGACCGCAAGTTGAGCCCGGTCCGCCGCGCCTGAGATGTCCTGGTCGAGATGCCCTGGTCGACGCCGTTTGACGAACCAATCGCGCTGCATCGCGGCGGCACGCTGGTGACGCTGCAGCACGCTGCCGACTACATCATGAAGCTATCGGAAGACACCCAGCAGGAGACGCGCTGGCAGATCGCGGTCGAGCATCTGATCAATGCGGCGGAACAAGGTGCCGGCTGGTTGATGTTCGCGCGCATCGCGATGCTGCGCGCGTTGAACGGGGACGACTGAATCCGGAAAATGCCGGGCTGCCGGCAGCGCTTACTTGAATGCCGAACTGACGGCATTGAATTGGCCGCTCACACTGGTGCCGATGCCCCTGACGCCGGCGACGATCACGATGCTGATGCCGCCGGCGATGATGGCGTATTCAATGGCCGTCGCCCCGACCTCATCACGCAGAAACCTTGCCATCAACGCGCGCATGAAAAGCTCCTGTCCGACGCTCGCGGCTTTTTCTCCCGCGCCGTAGTAATATGCCGGCCAAACTAGGCCACATTGGTTGACGGCCCATTGAGGGAAAGGATGAACGGTCGCTTAAAAGTTGCAGCGAATTTCCATGCTAGTTCTGCCTGCATCGGGTTGCCGCCGGGCGAGGCACCGGGCCGCGACCGGAGCGCTTTCAAGCGAAGGCGACACCGGCTCGCGCAAAGAAAACGCGTCAAAACAAGAATTTAAGAGCTCCGTTCTGATCCTGTCTGAGCGAAAACAGCTCCAGTCGTAAACGCATATCAGGACTACCTGATCCGGCCCCGGCCGCGCTTTACCGGTGCCGCGGAATCCTGTTCCTTTATCGGACAGGCGACAACGAGGCCGGAACGAACCGGCCGCATGCAATGGGAGTGACCGTCATGAAGCTCGGCACCGCGATCGCGGAAATCATGAAGCGCGAGGGCATCGAGATCCTCACGGGCTACCCGGTCAACCATTTGATCGAATACGCCGCCAATGCCGACATCCGCCCGGTGATGGTGCGCCAGGAGCGCATCGGCGTGCACATGGCGGACGCGATCTCCCGCGTCACCTCGGGCGACAAGATCGGCGCCTTCTGCATGCAGCACGGCCCCGGCGCGGAGAACGCGATGGGCGGCGTCGCGCAGTGCTACGGCGAATCCGTGCCCGTCCTGGTGCTGCCGATGGGCTATGCGCGCCGGCTCGCGAATATCGACCCGAACTTCAATTCCAGCCAGGCGATGAAGGCGTTTTCAAAATCGTCGGAGCCGATCAACATCGCGGCGGAGGTCTGTAACATTTTCCGCCGCGCCTTTACCAAACTGAAGAACGGCCGCGGCGGGCCGGTCATCGTCGAAATCCCAGCCGACATGTGGAACGAGGAGGTGCCGGAGCCCCTGAACTACACGCCGGTGCTGCGCACCCGCTATGGCGCCGACCCCGTGCATGTGAAAGAGGCAGCGGCGCTGCTCGTGAATGCAAAACGTCCGGTGATCTATGCCGGCCAGGGCGTGCACTATGCAAAGGCCTGGCCGCAGCTGAAGCGCCTCGCCGAACGGCTCGCGATACCGGTCACCACCAGCCTCGGCGGCAAGTCGTCCTTCCCCGAGACGCATCCGCTCTCGCTCGGCTCCGGCGGCCTTGCGGTGCCGCGCGCGGTGCCGAAGTTTCTTTCCGAAGCCGACGTGATCCTCGGCATCGGCTGCTCCTTCACCGAGACGTCGTTCGGCATCGCGATGCCGAAGGGCAAGACCATCATCCATTCGACGCTCGATCCGAACCACATCAACAAGGATGTCGAGGCCAAGGTCGGCCTGGTCGGCGACGCCGGCCTGGTGCTCGACGCGCTGCTGGAGGAGATCGGCAAGACCGTGACCACGGACCGCAACGCCAGCGCGGTCGCCGAGGAGATCACCGCCTCCCACAAGGAGTGGCTCGCCAAGTGGATGCCGAAGCTGACGCACAACGACGCGCCGCTCAATCCCTATCGCGTGCTGTGGGACCTGCAGCACACCGTCGACATCCACAACACCATCATCACCCACGACGCCGGCAGCCCGCGCGACCAGCTCTCGCCGTTCTGGAAGTCGGTCGAACCGCTGTCCTATATCGGCTGGGGCAAGACCACGCAGCTCGGCTACGGCCTCGGCCTTGCGATGGGCGCCAAACTGGCAAAGCCGGACAAGCTCTGCATCAATGTCTGGGGCGACGCCGCGATCGGCTTTACCGGGATGGACTTCGAGACCGCGGTGCGCGAGCGGATTCCGATCATGTCGATCCTGCTCAACAATTTCTCGATGGCGATCGAATTGAAGGTGATGCCGATTTCGACCGAGAAATACCGCTCGACCGACATCTCCGGCGACTACGCCGCGATGGCCCGCGCGTTCGGCGGCTACGGCGAACGGGTGACCAAGCCCGAGGACATCATCCCCGCGATCAAGCGCGGCATCCAGAAGACCAAGGAAGGTGTGCCGGTGCTGCTGGAATTCATCACCAGCAAGGAGACCGAGGTGTCGCGGCCGGGGACGTGAGGGCACCTCACACGCCTTTCTGCCACTTGATTTGACATCGCCGGCGCAGGCAAGCTCCCTCCGGTGCAACTTCGGAGGGAGAGATGGCGCGCATCCTGGTGCTGGGGGCCGGCTTTGCCGGACTGTGGGCCGCGCTCGGTGCAGCCCGCAAGCGCGACGAGATCGGCGCACGAGCAGCGGATACCGAAATCCTCGTCGTCGATCGCAACGCCTATCACAACATCCGGGTGCGCAATTACGAGGTCGATCTCGGCGACGTCGCGTTGCCGCTCAAGGACCTGCTCGATCCGGTCGGCGTCAGCCACAGGGTGGCCGAGGTCGCGGCGATCGATCCGGCGACGCGCGCAGCCACGGTCAAGACCAGCGCGGGCACGGAGGTTCTGAGCTACGATCGGCTGGTGCTGACCACCGGCAGCGAGCTGGTCCGCCCCGCCATCTCAGGCTTGGCCGCCCACAGCTTCGATGTCGACACCTATGAAGCGGCGATGCGTCTCGACGCGCATCTGGCGGCGCTCGGCAAAGAGCCGCCGTCAGAGGCACGCGCGACGGTCGCGGTCGTCGGCGCAGGGTTCACCGGGATCGAGGTCGCGGCCGAGATGCCGGCCAAGCTGGCGCACGCCGGCATCACCGGCGATCAACGGGTCATCCTGATCGATCCCAATCCCGTGGTCGGCGCGACCTTCGGCGTGCATGGCCGCCCGGTCATCAACGAGGCGCTGGCCACGCTCGGCGTCGAGATGCGGCTGAATGTCCGGGTCAGCGCCATCGGCGCCGACAGCATCACGCTCAACTCGGGCGAGATCATTCCGACCAAAACCGTGGTGTGGTGCGCGGGCATGCGCGCCAGCCCCCTCGCCACCTCGCTGCCGGCCAGGCGCGACTCGCTCGGCCGCATCAAAGTCGACCACACCATGCGCGTCGAAGGCCTGCCGGATGTCTTCGCCGCCGGCGACGTCGCCGCCTGCCTGATCGACGGCGAGCACCCGACCGTGATGTCCTGCCAGTTCGCGCGGCCGATGGGCCGCTTCGCCGGCCACAATGTGGTCGCCGATCTGTTTGGTGAAAAGCTGCTGCCGCTCAATATCGACTGGTATGTGACAGTGCTCGATCTCGGCGCCTGGGGCGCGCTCTACACCACCGGCTGGGACCGCGAGGTGCACACCACAGGCGCTGCCGCCAAGCTCACCAAGCAGACCATCAACCAGCAGCGCATCTATCCGCCGCGCAACGGCGACCGCGCCGCGCTACTCGCGGCGGCCGCGCCGACGATCCAGACGGCGCCGCCGACGCGCAAATAACAAAAGGGGCGGCCACCGCATGACCGCCCCTGGTCGCCTTTAACACTCGCGCCGCGATTACTGCGACAGCTTCACAAAGTTCGGAAACTTCATCTGGCCCTCGGCGATCGCCTTCGGCCAGACCGTGATCTGCTTGCCGCCCTGCCACTGGAACACGAGGCCGGTCACGGCGCCCGGACCGGACTTGATGCCGTGGGTGAACTCGTCGTTCTTGCCGTAGAACTGGATCTTGCCGATCGTGCCCTCGAAGTCGGTCTTCTCGAGCTCCGTCACCATCTTGTCCGGATCGGTCGAGCCGGCGCGCTGGATTGCCTCGGCGATGATGTAGACCTCGTCATAGGCGGTGTAGCCGGTATACGCCGGCGGCGTGCCGAACTTGGCCTTGAACGCCGCCGCGAACGGCTTGGTCTTCGGCGTGACGGCAACATCAGGCGTCGCCACCGCGAGCGAGGGCACGCCCTCGGCCGCGCCGTTGGTGTCGCCCCAGAAGGTCGGGCTCAGCGCCTGCGCGCTGATGCCGAACATCGGGATCGGCACCTGCTGGTTCTTCCACTGCACGGTCGGCTGCACGCCGACATGGGAGATGCCGGTGACGATCACGTCGGGCTTGGCGGCTTCCATCTTGTTGAAGATCGGCGTGAAGTCGGTGGTGTCGGGCGAGAAGCGGATGTGCTCGACCACCTTCAGGCCCGCTTTCGGCAAGCAGGCCTCGTAGCCGACGTCGAGCGGCTTGGTCCAGGCCGCGTCCTCGCTCATGATCGCGACCGACTTGAACTTGAGCTGGTCGACCAGCAGCTCCTTGGCCGCGTCGCAGACCAGCTGCGCCTGCGCGGCCGAGGTCAGGTAGCCGTGGAAGGTGTACTTGTTCTTCTCATAGTCGTTGTGAACCGCCTTGGTGATCTCGTTGGAGGCGGCGCCGGGCGTGATCAGCGGCATCTTCAGCCGCGAGGCCCACGGCTCGAGCGCCAGCACGACCTCGCTGATATAGCTCGCGATCACGGCGGAGACCTTGTCCTCGCTCACCGCGCGCTGGAAGGCGCGCACCGAGTCCGCCGACGAGCTCTTGTTGTCGTAGGTGACGATCTCGATCTTGCGGCCCATCACGCCGCCCTTGGCGTTGATCTCGTCGGCTGCGATCTGCGCGCCGCCCGGCGTCGCCGCACCCGCGATCGACTGCACTTCGGCAATGATGCCGATCTTGATCGGGTCCTTGGACTGCGCATAGGCCGGCGCCGCGAGGCAGAGCGCGAGCGCCGAGGCCAACAGGCTCACGCGGGTCGCGGTGGAATATGCTGTCATCATGATCTCCCTTGTTTTGCTTTCTTCTTTTCAAACTGCGAACGTCAGAGAAAGTCCTTGCCGGCCTCCGCGGCGAACCGGCCCGGATCGCCCTCCCAGACGATCCGCGCGTGCTCCAGAACATAGACGCGGTCGGCATGCGGGAGCGCAAACGTCACGTTCT
Source organism: Bradyrhizobium ferriligni (assembly GCF_056837965.1). Classification (NCBI taxonomy): domain Bacteria; kingdom Pseudomonadati; phylum Pseudomonadota; class Alphaproteobacteria; order Hyphomicrobiales; family Nitrobacteraceae; genus Bradyrhizobium; species Bradyrhizobium ferriligni. The sequence continues at coordinate 11,008 of NZ_JBXEJO010000011.1, read as the reverse complement.
GCTCGCCCAGCAGCACCGTGATCTTGGTGGTCTGGCGCAGCTTCTCCAGCGCCTTCGACAGCAGCTCGAGGATAACAGGCGCAAGCCCCAGCGTCGGCTCGTCCAGGATCAGGATCTGCGGCTGCATCATCAGCGCGCGGCCGATCGCCAGCATCTGCTGCTCGCCGCCGGACAGCGTCTGCGCCATCTGGCCCTGACGCTCCTTCAGGATCGGGAACAGCTCGAACAACCAGGCGAGCTGCTTGGCCCTCGCCGCGTCGTCGAGATGCTGGCCGCCGAGATCGAGATTTTCCCGCACCGTCATCTCGCCGAATAGCTCGCGCGATTCCGGACATTGCACGAGGCCTGAGCGGGCGATCTTCGCAGGCCCCGTGCCGCGCAGTGGCTGTCCGCCGCGCAGGATCTCGCCGGTATAGGGCAGGAAGCCCGAGATGGTGTTGAACAGCGTGGTCTTGCCGGCGCCGTTGAGGCCGACGACGGAGACGAACTCACCCTCATGGACGTGGATCGAGACGTTCTCCAGCGCCTGCGCCTTGCCGTAATGCACGCTGACATTCTCGACCTGCAGCAGCGGCACCTTGTCCTTGAACGAGGTCTCGGGCCGCGCGTGGGTCTCGATCGCGCCGCCGAGATAGACCCGCCGCACGGTCTCGTTCTTCATCACGTCCTCGGCGCGGCCGGTCGTGATCTCCTCGCCGAGATACATCGCAAGCACGCGGTCGACCAGCGCCGCGACGCTCTTGACGTTGTGATCGACCAGCATCACCGCGCGGCCCTCGTCGCGGAAGCTGCGGATCAATGCGGAGAAGGTGCCGACCTCGGCGCTGGTGAGACCAGCGAAGGGCTCGTCGACCAGCACAACCTTGGGATCGCGCGCGATCGCCTTGGCCAATTCCAGCCGGCGCAGGTCGGCGAACGGCAGCGTCGGCGGGCGGCGGTCCATCACCGCCCCCAGTCCGACGCGCTCGGCGATCCACTTGGCGCGCTCGGTCAGCGCCTTGTCGGGAAACAGCATGAACAGGCTGTCGGGCAACAGCGCGACCATGATGTTCTCCAGCACGGTCTGCCGGTTCAGCGGCCGCGAGTGCTGGAACACCATGCCGAAGCCCTTGCGCGCGATCTTGTGCGCAGGCAGCCCGGCGACGTTCTCACCTTCGAACAGCACCTCGCCCGCGGTCGGACGCTCGATGCCCATCACGCTCTTCATCGCGGTCGACTTGCCCGAGCCGTTCGGTCCGATCAGGCCGAGGATCTCGCCGGGATGCAGGTCGAACGAGAGGTTCTTCACGGCGGTCAAGCCGCCGAATCGCTTGGTCAATCCACGGACGGTGAGCGTTGCTGTGGTCACAGTCTGATCCATTTAAGAGCGCGCCTCGCGTGACAGGGCCGCTCCGAGGAAACCGCCGGGGAAGAACAGGACGACGAGCAGCGCCACCGCCGAGACGATGAAGGTCGCTAGCTCGCCGGTCGGGCGCAAGAATTCGCCGGCGACGATCAGGAAGATCGCGCCCAGCGCGGCGCCCAGCACCGTACGCCGGCCGCCGAGCACGGCGGAGACGATCACGTTCACGCCGACCGCAACGTCGACCACGGTGCCGACCGAGGCGGTGCCGAAATAGAACACCAGCAGCGCGCCCGACAGTCCCGAGAAGAAGGCGCTGACGATGAAGGCCGCGAGCTTGTGCTTGACGATGTTGAAGCCGAGCGCACCGGCCTGCACCGGGTCCTGCCCGCTCGCCTGCAGCACGAGACCGACAGGCGATTGCGACAGGCCGTACAGGATAGCCGCGCTCACGGTCATGAAGCCGAGCGCGATCCAGTAATTGGCGCCGGCATTGATGGTGATGACGTCGGGGATGGTGAGCCCGATCTCGCCGCCGGTGAGATCGGCGAACACCACGACGAAGTTCTGCAGCATCAAGACCGCCACCAGCGTGGTCAGGCCGAAATAAGGTCCCCTCACCCGCAGCGCCGGCAGCGCCAGCACGAAGCCCGCGACGACCGACGCCAATGCGCCGAGCAGGATGCAGACATAGACCGACCAGCCGAACTGGTTGTTGAGGATCCCGGCGGTGTAGGCGCCGGTGCCGATCAGGAAGGTCGGCCCGAAATTCACCTCGCCGGCGAAGCCGAACAGGAGGTCCCAGGCCATCGCGAACACGCCGAAATAGAACGCGACGGTCAGCAGCCCGAGGATGTAGCCCGAGACGTAGAACGGCAGCGTCGCCGCGACCACCACGCAGACCAGCGAAATGAAGAACAGGCGCGAAGAAAAGAAGCTGGCCATCTCAGCGCCTCCCGAGCAGGCCTTGAGGCCGGATATACATCACGAACACCAGAAGCAGCAGCGCCGGAATGGTGCGATAGGCTGGCGAGATCATGTAGGCCGTGATGGTCTCGAGATAGCCGACGACGAAGGCCGCGATCAGCGAGCCTGATACGCTGCCGAGGCCGCCGAGCACGACGATCGAGAACGCACTCGCGGTCAGCGGCCCGACGCTGTAGGAGCTGACGCCGAGGAACATGCCGAGCAGCACGCCGGCGATGCCGGCGAGAATGCCGTAGATGCCCCACACCACGATGTAGATCTGGGTGAGCTCGAGCCCGAGCAGCGTGACGCCGCGCGGGTTCATCGAGGCCGCCAGCACCGCCTTGCCGGTCCTGGTGCGGTTCACCAGGAGCCACAGCAGGCCGATCACGAGGCAGCAGACCAGCGCGGTGAAGATATTGTTGCGCGGCGTGCGGTTGCCGAAGATATCGACGACGCCCTCGACGATCGGCAGCACCGTCTTGGCGTTGTTGGTGAAGAAATAGGCGATCAGCTCCTGGATCATGATGCCCCACAGCAGGGTGCCGGTGAGGACGAAGATTTCCTTCTCCTCGTTGGGGATCCGCCTCGAATTCTGAATCGGCTTGACGACCGCGAAATAGGTCGCGAACGACACGATCAGCGCGACGCCGACACCGAACAGCGCGCCGGTGTAGATGTCGAGGTGCAGCACGCTGGCCGCGGCCCAGGCCGCAACCGCTGCGGCCACCATGATGGCACCGTGGGAGAGATTGAGAACGCCGGAGACACCGAAGATCAGGGTGAAGCCGGTCGCGCCGAGTGCATAGAGCGCACTGATGGCAAAGCCATCGATCAGGATTTGTAGGACAAGCATCTCAGATTGGCCGCGGCAGCAGGGCTGCCTGTTGTGGAGGACGCGGAACCGAAGACCGATGCTCCCGGGAGGGGCCCGGGAGCATGATCATCAACTAATTCGTGGTAACCTTGACGAAGCTCGGGAACTTGAGGTCGCTCTTGGCGACCTCCTTCGGCCAGACCGCGACCTGCTTGCCGCCCTGCCACTGCAGCATCAGTCCGGTGATCAGGCCCTTGCCGTACTTGATCGAATGGGTGAACGGATCGTCCTTGCCGTAGAACTGGACGCGTCCGATGGTGCCTTCCCAGTCGGTCTTCTCCAGCGCATCGACCATCTTGTCGGCCTCGACCGAGCCGGCGCGCTTCACCGCATCCGCGATGTAGTAGACCTCGTCATAGGCGGTGTACCCCGCGTAGGACGGATAGTTGCCGTAGCGCTTCTTGAAGCCCTCCGCGAACGGCACCGACTTCGGCGTCACCGCGACGTTCGGGCCCGACACGCCCTGATACAGCACGCCTTCCGCCGCGTCATTGGTGTCTTTGCCGAAGGTCTCATTGGTCGCCTGCGAGGAAATGCCGAACATCGGGATCGGCACCTGCTGGTTCTTCCACTGCACCGTCGGCTGCACGCCGACATGCGAGATGCCGGTGATGATCACGTCGGGCTTGGAGCCTTCGACCTTGTTGAAGATCGGCGTGAAGTCTGTGGTGTCGGGCGAGAAACGGATATGGTCGACGACCTTGAGCCCGATCTTCTGCAGGCACTCCTCGTAGCCGACGTCGAGCGGCTTGGTCCACGCCGCATCCTCGCTCATGATGACCGCGGTCTTCATGTGCTTCTGATCGACCAGGAGCTCCTTGGCGGCGTCGCAGACCGACAGCGCCAGCGCGGCCGAGGTCAGGTAGCCGTGGAAGGTGTACTTGTTCTTCTCGTAATCGGCGTGGACGCTCTTGCTGATCTCGTTGGAGGCGGCGCCGGGCGTGACGAACGGCGTCTTCAGGCGCGAAGCCCAGGGCTCGAGCGCCAGCACCACTTCGCTGATGTAGCTCGAGATGACGACGTTGACCTTGTCCTCGTTGACGGCGCGCTGGAACGCACGCACCGAATCCGCCGAGGACGAGTGGTTGTCGTAGCTGACGATCTCGATCTTGCGGCCGTCGATGCCGCCCTTGGCGTTGATCTCGTCGGCGGCCAGTTGCGCCGCCTGCGGGATCGATGCACCGGCAATCGCCTGCGCTTCGGCAATCACGCCGATCTTGAGGGTGTCGGCAGCCAGCGCTCCGCTGGGCGCAGCCAACAGGCCCAACACGGCCGCTCCTGCAAGTTTCTGCATCGCATGCACGGGGAGTCGCGATGTTCTTGTCACCCTGTTTCTCTCCTCTTTTTCTTCGGCTGCTTCGAGCTCTTGGGGCGCGACTATAGCCGCGACAAAATGCGCAGCAAGTGAAACTGCGCGCAGATCGTCATGCATGGACGGCGACTAAAGTAGTGGGTCGGCGCGGTGCGGCTGAATAAATTTGAGGCAGAGGGGGGAATAAAAGGTCGTGGGGCGCCGATCTCTCAGATCGTCATTCCCCGCTGCGCAAATTACGTAGGGCGAGCGAAGCGGAGAAAGCGGAACAAAAAGCAAAGGCTCGGGCAATTCATGTCGCGAGAACGCGAATTGTTGCCCACTGGCCGTGCGACAAGCTCCGTGTCGTCCCTGCGAAAGCAGGGACACATAACCACGGATGCTGATTGTTACGCGATGTTGGAACGACGAGTCCCATTCACAACATCCGCCGCGGCGTATCGGTCCCGGCTTTCGCCGGGACGACAGCGGTGTATGAGGCGACCGCCCCTACTCCGCCATCTCCGCCGGCGGGTGGGCGGCGGGACCGGCGAGCGGGCGCTCTTCCATCGTGATCATGCAGATCGAGGCGGTGGTCAGCAGCACGGCGGCGGCGCCGAACACGTAGCGGAACGCATGGATCATGTCGGCCATCGGGATCGCGCTGACGGTGCTGGCCGCGGCATGATGCTCGCCGGCGAGCGAGATGTCGGTCCCGAGCGTCATCAGCAGGATGGTGGTGAAGGCGGCGACCGTGAAGGAGGCCATCATCGCGCGGAAGAAGTTCATCGCACCGGTGACGGTGCCGACCTGCGGCCGCGCCACCGCGTTCTGCAGCGACACCACGCTGATCGGGAAAGTGGTGCCGAGGCCGAGCGCGAACACGCTCATCAACAGCAACAATCCCCACAGCGGCAGCGTCGTCACCGCCATGCCGACGGCACAGATCGCGGCCACCGAGGTGCCGACGATCGCGACACGCTTGTAGTGCTTGGCCTTCGCCATCGTCCGGCCGGCGATCGCCGCACCGAAGGTCGAGATCGCCGCGAGCGGGATCAGCGCGAGGCCGGCCTCGCTGGCGGTGAGGTGATAGACCACCTCATAATAGAGCGGCAGGTGGACGGTGAGGCCGACCATGGCGCCGAGCGCACAGCCGCCCGCCCCCATCGCGAACGGCACCACCGAGCCGCCGAGCAGCGACAGCGGCAGGAACGGCTCGTCGGCGCGGCGCGCGTGCCAGACGAAGGCGCCGGCAAGCGCGATCGAGGCGCCGATCATCGCCGTAATCGTCGGCGACAGCCAGGACAGCTTGGTGCCGCCCCAGGTCAGCACCAGCATCAGCACGACGGCCGAGGCCATCAGCAGCACGCCGCCGAGCCAGTCGACCTTGCGCTTGCGGTGGAACACCGGGATCTTGCTCATCTTCGGCAGCAGCAGCGCCAGCGCCGCCGCCGCGAGCGGCAGGTTGATCCAGAAAATCATCGACCAGTGCAGGTGCTCGGCGAACACGCCGCCGACCACCGGGCCGAGGATGCCTCCGGCCATCCAGACGCTGGAGAAATAGGCCTGATAGCGGCCGCGCTCGCGCGGGCTCACCACGTCGGAGATCACGGTCTGGACCACCGGCATGATGCCGCCGCCGCCGAGCCCCTGCAAGCCGCGGGCAACGATCAGCATGGTCATGCTGGGCGCGATCGCGCACAGCACCGACCCGACCACGAACAGGCTGAGCGAGGTGATGATCATGACGCGGCGGCCATAGATGTCGCTCAGCGTGCCGAACACCGGCGCCACCGCGGTGGAGGCGAGCAGATAGGCCGTGATCACCCAGGACAGATTGGTGACGTCGTGAAACTGGCGCCCGATCGTCGGCAGCGCGGTCGCGACGATGGTCTGGTCGAGCGCGGCCAGGAACATCGTCAGCATCAGGCTGATAACGATGGTGCGGACTTCGTCCGGATTGAGCGGTGCCGGCGGCGCCAGTGGTGGCGCGTCGCTGAGTTCGATCACCTCGCTCGGGAGATGAGACAGCTCTTCGGCAATGTCTTCAGGCAATGTGGATTGTTCGGCAGGAAAACGGCTCTGCCGTTCATACTTGTTCATTTGGGGCGTAATGCTGCTGCGCGGGCGCGTCCCGCGATGGAATCATTCTCTGGTTCGCAATTTATGCAGCAATTGAATGCTGAGGCAGGCACCCCAGCGCATGGGTGCATCCCGCCGCGATGTTCTCGCGGTGACGTGATCGCAGAGCCGCAGAGAACGACGCCAACAGCGTCATCGTCACGCCTTGGAAACCTTCGGCCGCTTCTTCAATTGTGCCCGTTTCGGCAGCAGAGCGGGCCATCGCACGATATGATCCTCGAGATCGGCGTCGTTGACGTCGAGCTCGGTGCCTTCCACCCGCCCGCGCACCGAGACTCCGGCTTCATGGACGGTGTTGGGATCGCCCGAGATCAGGGGATGCCACCAATAGAGGTCCCGCCCCTCGGCCACCAGCCGGTAGCCGCAGCTCGGCGGCAGCCAGTTCAGCGTCCGGACATTTTCGGGCGTCAGGCGAACGCAATCCGGAACCTGGTCGGAACGGTTCGGATAGTCCTTGCAGGTGCAGAGGCCGGAATCGAGCAGCTTGCAGGAGATATGGGTGAAATAGATCTTGCCGGTGTCCTCGTCCTCGAGCTTCTCCAGGCAGCAGCGTGCGCAGCCGTCACACAGGCTCTCCCATTCGGCGTTGGACATTTCTTCCAACGTCTTGGTTTTCCAGAAGAATCCCTCCTGGTCCGACGGGCGCTTGGGCGGTGCAGTCATGATATCCCTGAAATGACGGTGCAACTCTTCTTGGGATGCCGGCGCTCCCTCCGCAAGGGGGTGGTATTGCGGGGTCGAAAAAGCCGGTGGGCAGCGTTAGGGCTTTCATTAAATTCACAAGCCGCGCCATTGGTTTATGGCAGCCGCTCGGATAGAACAACGAACGAGTCCCCAACGACGCAAAAGCGCCTTGGGATTGCCGCAACATCGAAGCAAGACGCTGGCCCGTGCCCGTTTTGGGCACCCGTAGCGCTGTCGAACTGATCAAGGGTCCGGTCCTTTCAGATCATGCCGTCGCATTGGAAACAGAAGGTCCGGAACTTCTTCCTGGACCTCGATGCGCGTATCGACTCGACGCTGTTCTCGTCGGGCAAGGGCCTGCGCGAGCTCTACGAGCGCTATTCCACCTTCATGGACCGCTTCTATGTCGGCCGCTGGAAGCGCTGGGTGTTCATCGAGCCACTGTCGGAGGCCGCAACCCTCGGGCTCGGCGGCATGATCCTGATGCTGACGCTCGCGATCCCGGCTTTCCGCGAGACCGCCGACGAGGATTGGCTGAAGAAGTCCGACCTCGCGGTGACCTTCCTCGACCGTTACGGCAACCCGATCGGCAGCCGCGGCATCAAGCATAATGACTCGATCCCGCTGGAAGATTTTCCGGACAATCTGATCAAGGCGACGCTCGCGACCGAAGACCGCCGTTTCTACGACCATTTCGGCATCGACGTGCCGGGCCTCGCCCGCGCGCTCGTCACCAACGCGCAGGCCGGCGGCGTCCGCCAGGGCGGTTCGTCGATCACCCAGCAGCTCGCCAAGAACCTGTTCCTGAACAACGAGCGCACCATCGAGCGCAAGGTGAAGGAAGCCTTCCTCGCGATCTGGCTGGAGACGCGGCTCACCAAGAACGAGATCCTGAAGCTCTATCTCGACCGCGCCTATATGGGCGGCGGCACCTTCGGCGTCGACGGCGCGGCGCACTTCTACTTCAACAAGTCGGTGCGCGACGTGAACCTCGCGGAGGCCGCGATGCTCGCCGGCCTGTTCAAGGCGCCGACCAAATACGCCCCCCACATCAACCTGCCCGCGGCGCGCGCCCGCGCCAATGTCGTGCTCGACAACCTCGTCGATGCCGGCTTCATGACCGAGGGCCAGGTGTTCGGCGCCCGCCGCAATCCCGCGGTCGCGGTCGACCGGCGCGACGAGAACTCGCCGAACTACTATCTCGACTACGCCTTCGACGAGATGCGCAAGCTGGTCGACACCTTCCCGAAATCCTACACCGAGCGCGTCTTCGTGGTCCGCACCGCGATCGACATGAACGTGCAGAAGGCGGCCGAGGAAGCGATCGAGAACCAGCTGCGGCAGTTCGGGCGCGACTATCACGCCACGCAGGCCGCGACCGTGGTGTCCGATCTCGACGGCGGCATCCGCGCCATGGTCGGCGGCCGCGACTATGGTGCGAGCCAATTCAACCGCGCCACCGACGCCTATCGCCAGCCGGGCTCGTCGTTCAAACCCTATGTCTACACCACGGCGCTGCTGAACGGCTTCACGCCGAACTCGAAGATCGTCGACGGCCCGGTCTGCATCGGCAACTGGTGCCCGCAGAACTATGGCCATTCCTATTCGGGTCAGGTCACGCTGACGCAGGCGATCACCCGCTCGATCAACGTGGTGCCGGTCAAGCTCTCGATCATGATGGGCGGCAAGGAAGGGCCGAAGGCGGGCCGCGCCAAGATCGTCGAGGTCGCGCGCCGCTTCGGCCTCAAGGCGCCGCTGCCCGATACGCCGTCGCTGCCGATCGGCTCCGACGAAGTCACGGTGCTGGAGCACGCGGTCGCCTATGCGACCTTCCCGAACCGCGGCAAGGCGGTGACGCCGCATTCGGTGCTCGAGGTGCGCACCGGCGCCGGCGACCTGGTGTGGCGCTGGGACCGCGACGGCCCGAAACCGCGCCAGGCGATTCCGCCGAACATCGCCGCCGACATGGCCGGCATGATGAGCCACGTGGTCAGCGAAGGCACCGCGCGCCGCGCCGCGCTCGACGGCATTCCGACCGCGGGCAAGACCGGCACCACCAACGCCTATCGCGACGCCTGGTTCGTCGGCTACACCGGCAACTTCACCTGCGCGGTCTGGTACGGCAATGACGACTATTCGCCGACCAACCGCATGACCGGCGGTTCGCTGCCGGCGCAGACCTGGCACGACATCATGGTCGCCGCGCATCAGGGCGTGGAGGTCAAGGAGCTCGTCGGCGTCGGCATGGGCCAGAAGCTGCCGCCGCAGCCGGCGCAAGCCAATGCCCAGGCCAGCGCGGCGCCGCGCGTATTGGAAACCAAGCCGGGCCCGCCGCCGGTTTTGACCAAGCGCGGCGCGGATATCCTGGTGCGGGTCGAGAAGCTGCTCGACGACGCGGCCAAGACCGCCGGCAAGACCACGCTGAACGAACCTTCGAAGACCGGCAAGGCCGAGTCCTCGAGCGCGCTGGCGTTCCCCGAAAACTACGTTGCCGCGGCCGGGCCGGACGGCGCGACACCGGCCGTGCCACGCAAGAACTGACGTGCGGCTCCTCCTCACAACCTTGCTGGCACTCGTCATCGCCACGGCCGTTGGCCTCGGCCTGACCTATGCGACGGCGACCCGCGGCACCGATCTCGGCACGCTGAAGATCGGCGCCTGGACCGCGCGTCCGAAGAGCGGCACCTCCGATGTCGACCCCTACTCGCGCGCCACCATCGCGCGCAGCGGCGAGCTGCCGATCGGCACCGGCGACGGCATCGCGTTCTCGGCGACCACAGACGACAAGAACAAGCCGCTCGACGGCCGCTGCGACATCGTGGTCAGCGGCGTGACGCCGGCGGCGCGGTTCTGGACGCTGACGCTGTTCGACCGCAAGGGCCATCTGGTCGCCAATACGCTGCAGCGCTACGGCTTCACCAGCCAGGAGATCATGCGCGCCTCCGACGGCACGTTCGAGATCCACGTCGCCTCGCGCTCGCGCGCCGGCAACTGGCTGCCGACCGGCGGCATCGAGCGCTACGCGCTGATGCTGCGGCTCTACGACACGCCGGTTGGGGTCGCGACCCGCACGCAGCGCGACGCGCCGATGCCCTCGATCGCAACGACGGGCTGCCCATGATCCGCATGCTGCTCACCATCCTCGCAGGCGTGCTGCTCGGCGGCGTGGTGCATCTCGTCAGCGTGCTGGCGCTGCCGCGCATCGCCTCGCAGGACGCCTATTCGCGGCTGACGCCGATGACCAAGCTCAACGAGGTGACGCAGCTGCCGCTGGCCGACCCGAGCCATTCGCCGATGCCGCTGATGGATCCGGCCTTCGCGGTGGCGATCTGCCGCTACGATCTCTCGACCGGGCCGCTCAAGCTCACCGTGCCGGTCAGCCAGGCCTATACGTCGGTGTCGTTCTATACCCGCAACGAGGTCGCCTATTACGCGATTAACGACCGCTCCGCCGGCAAGAAGGTGATCGAGCTCGACCTGATGACGGAAGCGCAGCACAACGAGCTGCCGGAGGACGAGGAAATCACCGCTGCCGACCGGCTGATCATCGACTCGCCGACGTCAACCGGCCTGATCCTGCTGAAGGCGCTGGCGCCGGAGCCCGGCCTGATGCCGCAGGCGCAGGCCTCGCTCGCCGCCTCCTCGTGCAAGGTGCAGACCGAGCCTGTGGCAGCGAAGCAGGAGGCCCCGCCACCGCTCCCCGCTC